>JAKAEH010000097.1 GCA_021825955.1 bacterium
ACAGACGGACAAATTTATCTTGAAGGAGACCTTTTTTATAGCGGAATAAGACCCGCTATAAATATAGGAACTTCGGTTTCAAGGGTTGGAGGAGCCGCACAGACCCCGGAGATGAAATCTGTATCCGGAAAAATGAAACTCGAACTGGCGCAGTACAGAGAAATGGCATCTTTCGCTCAATTCGGAAGCGAATTGGACCCTGCAACAGCCGCTCAGCTTGACAGAGGAAGAAGAACAACCGAAATACTCAAACAGCCTCAATATGACGCGCTTATCGAAGCTATGGAGTATTTAAGCATCTGGGTTATAACAAACGGCTACGCTGATGATGTTCCCCCGTCGGAAATTTCAAGATTTGAAAAAGAATACCATAATTTTATAAAAGCAACTTATCCAAAAGTTGTAGCTGCATTATCCAAAGGCTCTAAGCCCGATGAAGATACCTTAAAACAATTACAAAAAGCGACTCAGGATTTTAAGAAAGGATTTTCGGCATAATGGCATCTATACTTGCTTTAAAAAGAAGAATTAAAACGGCAGGAAATGTTTCCAAGACAACAAAGGCTATGCAAATGATTGCAGCATCAAAACTTAAAAAAGCCCAGGATTCGGCTGTTTTATCCAGACCTTATGTTGAAAAGCTTTCGAATCTTTCCAAAAATCTCTCGACAAAAATTGAAAACGATAATTTACACCCGTATATGAAAGAAAACCAGCTGGAAAATAGTCTTTATATTATTATTTCTCCGGATAAGGGACTCTCCGGAAGCCTGGTCTCCAATCTTTTGAGGGAAGTTTATCAGATATCAAAAAACAAAAATGATTACTTTATTACTATTGGCAAAAAAGCCGAAAGCGGAGTATTTTCCTTAAACAAGGAAGTTTTGGCAACTTTTCCTTTTGGGACTTCCCTGCCTCAGTTTAGCGTTGTTTACCCCATCGTAAAAATAATTAATGAATATTTTTTAACAGGAAAAATATCCTCTGTCAAAATAATTTCAACAAGATTTACCAGCGTTTTTACCCAATCTCCAACAATCAAGACTATTCTTCCGATAAAATTTGAGGGAGAGTCTAAAAATGGTAATAATGTCATGCTTTTCGAACCTGCAGTTAGTGAATTATTGCCTTCTCTATTGGAACATTATTTGGAAATGGAAATTTATCAAAGCCTTCTGGAAAATTATGCTTCGGAACAAGCAGCAAGAATGGTAGCTATGAAAAATGCAACGGATAATGCAACCGATATAATAAAAGAACTTAAGCTCGAATATAACAAAATAAGACAGGAAAAGATTACAAACGAAATATTAGATATAATAGGAGGACAATTCGCTCATGCCTAAAACAAATTTGGAAGGATTTATCGTACGAATTCTTGGACCGGTCGTTGACGTAAGGTTTGAAAATAACCCTCCGGTAGTAAACGAAGCTCTGCACGTTGAAGTAAACGGCAAAGTTCTGGTGTTGGAAGTAGCATTCTTAACCGGAGATAACGAAGTAAGAGCACTGGCCTTAGGCCCGACGGATGGATTATCCAGGGGAATGGCGGTAAAAAGAACAAATGCCCCGATTAAAGTACCTACCGGACCAAAAACTTTAGGCAGAATATTTAATGTCTTGGGCGAACCCATAGATAATCAAAAATTTAATAAGAATGATAAGGATGTAACTTACGAATCAATCCATCAAAAACCGCCGACTTTGGAAGAGCAGGAAACAAAACCGCAGATACTTGAAACAGGAATTAAAGTAATAGATTTAATCGCTCCCTTCACTAAAGGCGGAAAAACAGCAGTATTCGGAGGTGCAGGTGTAGGAAAAACAGTCATTGTTAAAGAATTAATAAGAAATATTGCTATGGTTCATAAAGGCCATTCTGTTTTTGCCGGAGTAGGAGAAAGAACAAGAGAAGGAAATGAGCTTTGGTTAGAAATGTTAGATGCCAAAGTTATGGACAAAACCGTCATGTTATTCGGACAAATGAATGAACCGCCCGCTAACAGGCTTAGAATCGCTCTAACAGCCCTTACAATGGCCGAGTACTTTAGAGATGTAAAGCACGAGGATGTACTTCTCTTTATAGACAATGTATTTAGATTTGCTCAGGCAGGAAGCGAAGTATCTGCACTTTTAGGGAGAATGCCTTCCGCGGTAGGATATCAGCCAACACTTGCCTCTGAAATGGGAGAACTTCAGGAAAGAATTACATCTACCAAACATGGCTCGATTACATCTGTACAGGCTGTTTATGTTCCCGCAGATGATTACACGGACCCGGCCCCCGTTACTATATTCTCGCATCTTGATGCAAGCATTTCCTTGGAACGTGCAATCGCAGACCAGGGAATATACCCTGCAGTCGATCCTTTGAATTCTACCTCAAGAATTTTAGATCCCAATGTTGTAGGGCTGGAACATTACAACGTGGCAAGAGAGGTTCAAAGAGTGCTTCAAAAATACAAAGACTTGCAGGACATTATAGCTATTTTAGGAATGGACGAACTCTCGGACGAAGACAAACAGACAGTTACAAGAGCAAGAAAAATCCAGAGGTTTTTAAGCCAGCCCATGTTTGTAGCAGAAGTATTTACGGGACAACCCGGAAAATATGTTAAGGTTTCTGATACCGTAAAAGGATTTAAAGAAATACTTGAGGGAAAACATGATAAACTCCCCGAACAGGCTTTCTTTATGGTAGGATCTATCGAAGAAGCTGTACAAAAAGGAAAATAGTATGAAACTTCATTTGGAAGTCATAACTCCGGAAAAAGTAATCTTAGATGAGGAAGTAGATGAAATAACTATTACGACCGTAACCGGCGAGATATCCATACTTCCCAATCATGAAAATCTTCTGACAAAAATTCTCCCCGGAGAAATGATTATCAAAAAAAATGGAAAAGAAGATCATTTCGCAATAACAGGGGGTTTTTTAGAAGTATCGGAAAATAAAATAAGTATTCTTGCCGATTACGCAGTACACGCGGATAATATAGAGATTGCAAAAGCACAGGAGGCTCAGGAAAGAGCAAAGAAACGTATGCAAGAGCACGAAAACGATAAAGACTTTCAAATTGCCGAAGCAGAACTCCGAAAAGCTATACTTGAATTAAAAGTCGCACGAAAAAATAAAATAAGACCTTCCTAATTTGCCTTCCCTATTAAAATTTCATAAAATATGTTAGCTCAATTTAAAATGTACAATTTTTGCTTGAGTAACTTGCCAAGCCAAAAAGAAAAAGAAACTCTAAAAAATTTGCCGACATAGCTCAGGGGCAGAGCAAGTGTTTCGTAAACACTAGGTCGCAGGTTCGATTCCTGCTGTCGGCTCCAAAAACGCTTTTAGCAATCGGACCTACTCAAGCGCCAGACCGGCAGGGAGAGATAAATTTATCTCCTGCTGGTATAATAAAAAGAATAATATTTATGAGAAGATCAAGATTAGCCCTTAAGACAGAAAGAAAAACGAAAAAAACGATTATACTTGCTTCCCTCGGGATAATAATAGTACTGTTTTTGCTTATTAAATTCGGGCTTAATCTGCTTGTCGGCTTTAGCGTATTCTTAGCGGGAACAAAAAATCAAACCGTTTCTTCAAACAATAATTCTAGCGTTATTTTTATTCCCGCGCCTGTACTTAATCCTCTTCCCGCAGCCACAAACAGCGCCCAAATAATAATATCGGGTAAAACAGAAACAAATAAGACCGTAGATTTATATGTGAATAGCGACTTAAAAGATACTACTCAAAGTGATAAAGACGGCAATTTCTTTTTTACAGAGTCACTTTCAAGTGGGACTAACCAAATAGCCGCAAAAACAGAAGATAACGATAAGAAAAGTGATTTTTCAAACAGCTTTACTGTAAATTTCGTTAGTAAGGCTCCGTCTTTAAACGTAAACACGCCTTCCGACGGACAATCTTTTTCAAAGGACCAAAATTCGGTAAACGTTACGGGAACGACCGATGCGGGAGTAAACGTAACAATAAACGGCTTCTGGGCTGTCATGGATGAGAACAATAATTTTTCTTATACGCTGCCTCTTCAAAACGGAGATAACCAAATAAAAATTATTGCTACGGACCAAGCGGGAAATAAAACGGAGAAAGATTTAAAAGTTACTTACTCTCAGTAAGTCCCCCTATAATCCAAATCCATTCGAGAATAAATACGTAGAATAAGCTGTTTATAAAAAGACTGTTAACTATTAAACCGGCTAAAGATGAAAAAAGAATAATAGAAAAAATATTTTTCTTTAAATTCTTCTTTGCCAGAACAAAAAAACTCAAAATAAAATAAATAAAAGACGCAAATCCGATAACTCCTGTTGTAGCTAATACAAAAAGAAAACTATTGTCCGTTCCCGCTCCTGAATGAGTAATCATCCAGTCTTTATTATCTAATCCGTATTTATTTTGGGCGTATCTGTAAGCATTAAATCCCACCCCATAAAAAGGGTTGCCTTGAAATATTTTAAAAGCAATCTCCGCCGAACCTATTCTTGCTTCACTTGAAGCGGTCCTTAAAAAATTAGTGCCTTCGGTTTTAAATGATTTTGGAATTAAAAATATAATTAGGATAAGCCCCAAGATAGAAATTAAAATTATTTTCTTTTTTCCGATCAAGAATAGGAATGAAGCCAAACTTACAATTAACATTACCAAAGCACTCCTTGAATAAGTAAGATATGTAGCAATTAAGGTTGTTATACCCAAAACCGATCG
>JAKAEH010000098.1 GCA_021825955.1 bacterium
GTCCGGCCTTTTTAAAATTTCGCTTTTAGTATTTCCCTTAATTCTTGCTGCCTCTTTTGCGGCCTCCGTGTGATTTACGTAAATTTCGTCGTTCTCCAAAACCGAATTAATCATTTCTGTTTGCTTTTTAATTTCATCCCCTAGCTTATCGATTTGAGAAATGTTGCTTTTTATCAGACTTTCAAGATTTGTAAGCACAATAGCTTCGCCATTTTGAGGCTCAACCGGAAGTTCAGCGGAAACTAAATCTCCCTCCTGAATATCGTTATCGTTTATGTTTTGGTCGTCCACAGATTAATAATATAAAGGAAACCGTTAAGCAAAATCAAGGGCCATTTTTCTTTCCTTTTCCTTACTTTTTCTTAACACTCTAACTAATTGAAACCTATATATTGATGATACTTCTATAATTAGAGGTGGAAAAAAGAAAAGCACTTGAGAGTCAAGGTTGGAATTCACTAATGACAAAAATTTCGACCCTCAAAAGTGCTTTTTTCTTTACGCTAAATTTTCTCCAAAAAACACAAAAACTGTTATAATTAAACTTATGAAGCAGTTTGCGGTAAAAATCGTTCTTTTTTATATAAAATTTTTTGCAAAACTAACCTTACTTATTCATAAACCTTATACAATCGGCATTGCCGGTTCTGTCGGCAAATCTTCAACAAGAAACGCAATTTATTCAATTCTAAAAGACTATTTTCCAACATATGACGTAAAAGGAAATTCGGAAACAGGCGTTCCTTTGGGAATCTTAGGCTTTAAGCCGGGTAATTACACATTTTTTGATTGGATAAAAGTAATACTTGCTTCTCCTTTTAGGATCTTCAATTTATGGGGCTCAAAATATATGGTAGTTGAAATGGGGATTGATGACCCATATCCCCCTAAAAATATGGAATACCTTTTGACTATTATTAAGCCCGACACGGCAATTTCTCTAAATGTTTCTGCGACCCACACTATGCAGTTTGAAAAGCTTTTGAATCAAAAGCCGGGTAATCAAAACAACCATGATTTTTTACTTCAAAAAATTGCAGAAGAAGATACAAAAATCATAACAAAGTCGAACTGTAAAATTGCAATTTACAATGCAGACGACAAATGGGTTTCTTCTGAAATTAAAAAAGCTGATTTAAAAATTCCAACACTCACTTTCGGAGAGGAAAAATCAAACGCAATTTTTTTTCGAAAATACGAAGTGAACTTCGAAGGGACAGCTTTTGGATTAAATTCCGATAGACAAATAGCTCTTTATTTTCAAGAAAGTATTTTGCCGAAAGCATATCAGGAAGTTTTTGCTGCAGCGATTCTTGCGACAAGAGATATTGTTGGGTCTTTGGAAAAAGCAGCATCATCCCTTGAAAAAAATTTTAAACTACCGAATGGACGATCTTCATTTTTTAAAGGCATAAATAATTCCTATATTATTGACTCTTCCTACAATGCGTCAAAGACTTCGGTTCTTGAATTTGTGGAATTGTTAAAAGAGCTAAAATTTAAAACTAAGAGTCCAGCTGTATTTCTTCTCGGCGACATGAGAGAACTCGGGGGAGAAGCAGAAGCAGAACATAAAGAAGTAGCGGAAAAACTTCCAGGAATAGACTACGTGTATTTGGTCGGACCATTAACCAAACAGTTTGTGCTTTCGAATCTAAACGTAAATGATTTTAAGGAAATTAAATGGTTTGAGGACTCAAATGCAGCAGGAGAGTTCTTAATGCAAAATCTCCCACAAAAATCAATAATTTTAGTTAAAGGATCACAGAACACGATATTTCTGGAAGAAGCCGTCAAAAAAATTCTTTCCAATAAAGAAGACGTCAAGAAATTATGCAGACAAGACAAATCCTGGGCAAAAGTTAAACAATTTGCAAGTTAGTTTCTCTTTACTCGTTTTTTTAGTGCATCTTTAACTGCCTTGTGTTCACTCCAGGGGATTTCTCCACGACCTAAATTCATAGACCTCTCGTGTCCCTTTCCTGTTATTAAAACCGTGTCGCCTTTTTTAGCATTCAAAACTGCAAACTTTATCGCTTCGTATCTATCTGAAACTTCAAGGAATAATTTTACTTTACTCTGGTTTTTTGAAATCATATTTTCTTCAATTTGTGTAAAATCCCTGGAAATTCCTTCTTCTATGTCCTTATTAATTTGCTCAACTGATTCTCCGCGGGGGTCTTCAGCTGTTAAAACGATTATGTCTGAGTATTTTGATGAAATTTTACCCATTACACTTCTCTTCGTGATATCTCTTTTTCCGGCAGCTCCAAATATATGAATTAGTCTTCCGCTGGTTCCAAGCCTTACTTTGGAAAGTATTGCTTCAAATGAATTAGGTGTATGCGCAAAATCAATTATCACTTTAAAATTTTTGCTGTAAACTTCCTCTTGACGACCTACAGGCAGTACAAAAGTGTTAAAGGCAGAAAGTATTTCCTCTTCCTTAAAACCCAATACTTTACACACAGAAAATGCAGCCAAATAATTTGAGCAGTTAACGCTTGAGAGCAGTTCTTTGTTTTTAAGCAACGCCCCATTGAAGTTTGCAGAAACGCTTGCAACTGAATATGAAATGGTTGTTTTTCCGGTAAGTAGTTCTTGCGCTTTAAAATAGGAGGCATCATCCATATTAAGAACGGCCACTTCAGAGTTTTTTAAAAGTTTTACTTTTGTTGCAAGATAATTGTCATAACTTTTATGGTAATCCAAATGCTCATGTGTAACATTTGTCAAAACGCCCACTTTAAACTTTATCCCAAAAATTCTATTTTGATCCAAAGCATGCGAAGTCGTTTCAATTACTAAATACTTATCCCCCGAATCGACAGCTTTCTTTAAATATTTTTGAAGAAAAAATGCCGATGGAGTAGTGGTATGATATCCAGTTTCAAAACTTTTCCCTCCAATTTGAGCGCCAACGGTTGTTATCATTCCGGAGCTTAAACCATTTGATTTTAAAACATGGTTAATTAAGCTTGCAGTTGTTGTCTTACCGTCAGTTCCCGTAACCCCAATAATAATAAGCTTGCGAGCCGGAAATCCAAAGAGTAGGCTTGCTAAAATTGCCTCAAAAATATGGCTAAAATTTTTTATTTTTCGGAACATAAGATATTTTATCATTTTTTGAGAGGTTAATTGGTTAATAGGAGAAAAATGTTAGGGGCGCCATCCTTCGTAAGCATAGTAGTTTCCTTCGTATGAAACACAGACATATGGAGTATTTTTCCTCATGTTTTCGGCATGTCCGGGGGAATTTATCCAAAGATTTACTACTTCTTTGTAATTTGACGTCATTGCTAAGTTTTCAGTAATCTCAGCATATGAAGGATACGGAAGGGTTTTGCTGCTAATGCGCTCTGTAAAACCGCTGTGGTCAAAATTTGATACTATTTCATGAACCCGGACAGAAGCAAAACCGCATGTATAGGAATCTGTTGAGACTAAATTTAAGCCTTGGCTCCTTCTGTAATCGTTTATCGCGTTCATTATGTAATCACGAACAACATCTCCTGAGCCCTGAGGTGCTGGCGCTGAAACAACTGGTGCTCTTGATGGCAGAACCGTGGGAGCTGAGGAACTTGTTTTAAGCACAGAAGTTGGCCGCGGTGTTAGTATTGGAATGTTTCTTGCAATTGTCGGACGTGGTGGAAGGGTGGGGACGTTAAACGTTGTGCGAGAGAAATATAATGTCGGTCTTATTCTTTCTTCACTTGCTCCTGATGCTGTACGACTTGCAAAAGCGAATGTTCCAATACTCAAAACTATAGTTATCGCCAAAAAAGTGGAAACAACTGACAGGAATTTCAACTTGCGCATTCACCTACCAATATATTGAACTGCTTCAGATGTGTCAAGCAATTCATACTACAATTTAGCCTCAAAAATTACAGTTATTTAAGTTTTAAAATTAGGTTTGGAGCAAAATAATTGCAAAAACTTTAAAATTTTAATAATGTAATTTCATAAATGTTGGTATAATAAACTTTCTTTCAGTTATTTTTAAGATTTTTACCATAATATTTTTAAATGAGAAAAATACTGCTTTCGTCATTTGTCGTTTTGGCATTCACAATTTATGTAGTACATTACCGGCTTGACGATGTCAAAGAGGCTAAGGTGGGTGCGCCTAAAAGCATATCTTTAACCCCAACTTCTGTACCTGCGGAAGCAAGTAACCCTACCCAAACAACTGCGCCAACTACAAAACCTCCGGGACTCTACAAGGATGGGGAATATGTTGGAGACATAATAGATGCATACTATGGAAACGTGCAAGTGAAAGTGAGCATCCAGGGCGGAAAAATAGCTGATGTTTTATTTTTAGACTATCCTCAGGATAGACAAACTTCGCAAATGATAAACAGCCAAGCAACACCCATTCTTCGAACTGAAACTATTCAAGCCCAAAGCTCAAATGTGGACATGGTAACTGGAGCAACTGAAACAAGTGGAGCATTTATCAAATCCCTCGAATCGGCACTAGTAAAAGCGAGAACCTGATGTTTTATGAAACAAACCAAAATTTTAATGGGGATGCCGATTACCGTTGAAGTTGTTGACCAACATATTATACTTGACGTTTTTGAAAAAGTATTTTCATATTTTGAATATATTGATAATAAATTCAGCACGTATAAAAAGGATAGCGAGATATCATTGATAAACGAGGGCAAAATCGAGCTTTTAAAGGCGAGTTCTGACATGAAAAA
>JAKAEH010000099.1 GCA_021825955.1 bacterium
ATCTAAACAGTGTTTTTTAAACTTATCTGAATTTTTTCTGTCCCGGTAAACCCTTGTTTCATAAGAACGGTTAATATCTTTTTCTTTATCCAATATTTTCTTTGCGTTTTTATCAAGACTGTAAACCGCCGATACGTTTCCCATTTTTCTATCAAAGTCTTTTGCGAGATATCTTTCTTTAGCTAATTCGTTAAGCCAGATGATTATTCTGTTAAATTTTTTATGTCCGAGTAATGCTTGAATTTGTATTCGGTTTAAGTGATGGAATCTGAAGAGTAGTTTTATTATTTCTTTTTGTCTTTTCTTTATTTTCAGTTGTATTGTAGTTATGATTTTCTTCATTAAGTTTTGTTTGTAAGTTTTATTTTCTCTTATATATTTATATATAAGTATATGGTGTCAAAGATTTTCTCATTTTAGCCTCAAATTCAGTCAAAAGTAGTGTAAACCAGCTTACACTGTTTTTGTCATTAATTAAGAATTTTTATTGTCTGTTCTTGCGTGTCATCGGGACTCTCTTCATCCGTTATTTTCTTAACTTCCGGTTTGACATAAAGTTTGGCGTAGCGGTTTCTGGACAGCTCGACAAGTCTTCCGAACTCTCCGTTCTTTTGCGGAACATTAACCGGAACAGTCATTCCGGAAAAGGGTTCATCCGGACTAACAGCGGAGATTTTCATATAGAATTTATACAGCGGTAGATTAGATATCTCCCCTCTTTCAATGTACGGAGAAAATTGCGGAAGCATTAATTTTTCATCATCGGGATTGGCGCTTCTAAAAGAAATAACAGTCCCGACATTAGCCAGAATTACGTTAACAATGTTTCTGTCTTTCTGTTGGGAAGTTGATTGCTCCGCCATTGTCAAAAATACTTTGTATTTTCTTGACTCGGACAGCATTTGGATAAAAGAGGGAGTCGCAAAGTTTTGGAATTCATCAACATAGAGATAGAAGGGTTTTCTCTCTTCCAACCCAATCCTTGCCCTCTTTAGAGAAGCCAGTTGAATTTTAGTCAGTATCATAATTCCCAAAACTTCGGAATTATCTTCCCCGATTTTTCCCTTGGAAAGATTACAGATAAGGATTTTTCCGCTGTCCATAATCTCTTCAAAATTAATAGTAGATTTAGTCTGTTCCATTATTCTTTTAGCGGTAGGAGAAAAAAGGAACCTCCCTATTCTTGAGGTAATCGGCCCGATCATTTTCACTTTCTGGTAATCCCCGGCCCGGTTAAACTCATTCTTCCAAAAGTTTTTGAGGTTTTCGTCGCCAACACTCTTTAAGGCGTTTTTCTGAAAAGCCGTGTCAGTTAACAACTGGTAAACGGTAAAGATATTTGGATTTTCAAGACACAAAGCGGTTTGAATAGTATTTCTTAGAATATATTCTAATCTGTGGGCATGGGCTGACCAAACTTCGGAAAAGATTTTTCTGAAAAGCGAAATAACGCTTTCGGTTATGAGTTCTTTTTCCCTTAATACTTCGTCCTCGTCTTCATTGGGAGACAGTTCCAGCAGATTTAAACCGATGGGATATTTAATATCGTCCGGATTAAAGTAGACAAAATCATTTTTCCGTTTTTCGGGGATTAAAGAGATGACCGACTCGGCCAAATCTCCGTGGGGGTCAATGACGCAGACCCCTTTGCCTTTTACCAAATCGTTTTCAACCATCGACATAATCATGGTTGTTTTACCGGTTCCCGTTGCGCCGATAATATAAATGTGTTTTTGCCTTTCATCTTCTGTTAATCCAATTGCCGTTTCCCCTCCGGCGTAGGAATTTCTGGCAAAAGATATATCAAAATCTTTGGTTTTTAATGATAGCGGCGCAGGCAAGTCCTTACTGTGGGTTTTAACTAGGTCTTCGGCGCTGACGGAATTAATAAACGGGAAATGGTAAATTGAAGACACTTCGGATACCGAAAGAATAGACCTACCCAAAAGCGCCAATCTTTTTTGAAATGCGAAATACATTAGCCTATTTATAAACTCAAAGCCCGGATATTTCTTTGCCGTTAAAGACTGGTAGTCGAATGAGGAAAAAGTCGCAAACGAAGAGCTTATTCCGCTTAACCTTTCGCCGATGTTTTCCTTTTTATCCGATATTAGAAGAGCTCTTATTGACGTTTCAAAAAGCGGCTGTTGTATTTTCTCCTGAATTTGCGCGGCAATATCCTTCTCGGAAACGGATTGTCTTTCAATGTTATTACTCGGAGCTTTTGAGAGGATACGGAATAACTTAAATGAATTAAGATAATGCAAAGTATCGGCATTTTTCAAAATATATTTGGCAATCTTTTTTGTTTCCTTAACTTTGACAGGAGTTAAAACAATTTGAAGCGACACCAGCTCTTTAAAGTCCAGTTTTGTCATCATTCCCGTGATATATGAAATCGGATCGTGCTTATCCAGCAGATTTTGTTTTTTCAGTGGATAGGCGAAATGGTTTTTCAGTTTATATTCCGTTATCCTGTATTTTAGTTTCTTAAGTTCTTCAAAACTTTCGGGCAGGTAATCATTCACTTCTTTAATGCTGATCTGCGGAAGATATGAAGTTAGAGTTTTTCTTAGAGTATTGGCCTTTTGTGGAGTACTTCTCATTAAATATCTTATTCCCTCGTTTCTGGTTGAGACGATTTCTAAAGAAAAGTAATTTTTTCTTCCCAACAGCTTATCCTTGAATGTTCGTTGTCCTCCGAGGGCCTGAATAAGGGAGAAAAGCTGTTCGGTGGTATATGCTTCCTTTTCGGTTAGAAATGGCGGCGTTATTTCTAAAAGGATTTGCTTTTGGTTTACCAACATTCTTAAAGCAAGAAGTTTTCTTAGAAGATACATTATTAATACAAGTACGATGACTAAAACTATATATGGAGCAAGCGAAAGAAGAATTTTGACAATAGGACTACCCGGCAGGTATTTGAACAAAAGATTCAGTAAATTATTAGCTTCCAACTGTTGAAAGTTTGTCATACTTTCCGAGCAAGTGGACAGAAGCCGAAAATTATTGAGCGTAGTATACCACAAACGCTTTTAAAACCCTCATTTTTAAGCAAAAACCTAGAGTATTTAGCCTCTTGACACTATAATTATATTTATATATACTATAAATATATTTATAGTTATGGTTACAAGTGAAATAGCTCAAATTAATAATCCTGTTATTCCTAAAGAAGATAATTTTAACGTGCCCGGTTTACCCTCAGATCCCTCTACCCCTCAAGGAACTTACGACAAGCTCAACAATTTTTTCTCTGAACAAAACAAAGAACAAAGGGACATTGCCGAAGCAAGAGAAATACTTGGTGATTCAGTCAAGGATTTAACCGATAGTCAAGTATACGATTTGGTTAACGAAGTTCAATTTCTGGTAGACAGCTGGCTTGAAGAATTTGAAAAGGATGTTTTTGACGGAAAAACCCTAGATGAAGTTATAGGAGGTTAATTATGGAAGCATTAAATCCAATTACTAGTAATCAAATATCCAAAAAAGCGGTAATTTATATTCGGGTTTCCTCTGAAGAACAGGTCGAGAACTACTCTTTGGGAACACAGGAAGAAATCTGCCGAAGAGAAGCAACAAGAAGAGGATACGAAGTTGTACAAGTATTTAGGGAAGAAGGAAGATCGGCAAAAACGATTACGGGAAGACCGGAACTCTTAAAAATGCTTGAGTTTTTAAGGAAAAATAAGAAGACAGTTCAGGCAATGTTTGTCTACCGCTTAGACAGGCTTTCAAGACAAACCTCGGATTATTTGGCAATAAGGAAAAGGCTTTATGACGCGGGCGTTTCTATTATTTCTGCCAACGAGCCGACTGGAAATTCGCCAACCGAAAAACTCCTGGAGACTATTCTTGCAAGTTTTGCCCAGCACGACAATGACGTCAGAAGTGAAAGGACCAAAAATGGCTTAAGAGCACGTTTCCTGTCAGGGCTTGTTGCAAATCACGTTCCGCTTGGATATCTGAATAAAGGCGGTTATGCTGTCAAAGATCCGGAGACCTGGGATTTGTATAAAAAGGCATGGGACTTAATGGCAACAGGCACTAAAAGCTTACGGGAAATGGATAATATCATGAAAGGTTGGGGTCTCAAAATAGGGGGTCCTCAAACAGTTCACCATATGTTTAGGAATAAATTCTATATGGGAATGCTTACCTGTAAAAAATATCCGGAGGAGATTAGAGGTCAGCACATTCCGATGATAACAAAAGAACAATTTT
This sequence comes from bacterium, assembly GCA_021825955.1. Next base: position 4,228 of record JAKAEH010000099.1, read on the forward strand.
ATGCTGTTCAGGCTATTTTGGACGGAAGATGTGTCGGAAAACCTCTAATGCCAAAAAATACAAGGGAAAATAAAGATTTTCCGTTAAGAGTAATAGCTAAGTGCGGCAAGTGCGGAACTCCGTTTACTGGAGCATGGAGCAAGCACCATAGATATGCTTATTATTTTTGCAGAAAACGATGCGTCAACAACTCGGTTCCTATTTCCGATCTCCATAATGACCTGTTGAATCTTTTGGGAAATATCAGGGCTACAGATAAAGCAATCGATCTTTATTGCAATTTCCTTCTTAAAACATATAACAAGCATTTATCGAAATTACAAAAAATAAGAAGGACTGCGGATGAAGAAATTGCAAAGCTCTATGCGATGAGACAGGTTCTTGTGGAGAAAAATCTGGCCGGAATCTATTCGGATGAGATATTCAAGGAACAAAATTCAGTTATTGAGGAGA
>JAKAEH010000100.1 GCA_021825955.1 bacterium
TGAAAAAGTTAGCTTATAAACTCCTTCAACACAATCATCTATATAACAATATGATCTTCCTTGTTTTCCATCTCCCCAAACCTCAATGGTATCGATACTCTTTGCTAAAGCGACCTTTCTGCATATTGCTGCAGGGGATTTTTCCCTTCCTCCCTGCCATGTCCCTAATGGTCCATAAATATTATGAAATCTTGCAACACGCGTTTCCAAACCGTGGTCTTGATAGTAGCTGCTGCAAAGTCTTTCGGTAAAAAGTTTTTCCCATCCGTATTCATTATCAGGATCTGCAGGATAAGCGTCAGATTCCTTTAGCCCGGTATTTTTCGTTCCTTTTTGCATGAAAGTAGGATAGATGCATGCGGAAGAAGAATAAAAAAGTCTTTTAATTTTGTTTTTAAGAGATGCTTCTAGTATGTGAGTATTGATTAGGACATTGTCATGCATTATTTCGGCGTGAACTGTTTCTATAAAACCGATTCCTCCCATGTTTGCTGCGAACGTAAAGACTACATCTATGTCTTTTGTCGCTTTTAGTGCATTTTTGTATTCCCGAAGATCCAGAAGTAAAAATTCATCAGCAGAGGTTTTTTCATATTCCGGTTTTTTTATATCAACTGCTCTTACCCAATATCCCTTTTTCTTAAGATACTTCACCATATGGTGACCTATAAAACCACCGGCTCCAGTAACTAACGCTCTTTTCATAATGATATAATAATTAACATAATAGCTACTTCAAGTCAACACTTAATGATAATAACTAGTATTGCAAAACAAACTTAATTGATTATATAATTATGAAATTAAATTCCAGCATTTAACAAATTGAATAAAGCGCTCGTTATCACAACAATTAATCCTCCCACAGAAGCAGTTATACAATTTTCAAGACATAAAGATTTTTCTATATTCGTATCCGGAGATAATAAGACTCCAAAAGACTGGAATTATAAAAACGCAGAATTTATTTCTATTCAAAATCAAAAGAAGAAATATCCCAGACTGTCAAATCTTATTTCTGAAAACCATTATGCAAGAAAAAACTTTGCATACCTTGATGCTATTAAATCAGAAATTGATTTCCTATACGAAACTGACGACGATAATTTTCCTTATAAATTTTTCCCAAATTTTATGAATAAACCAGAGATTCTCGAACAAATAGAAGCACCTTCCTGCTTCAATGTGTATTCTTTGTTTACTACAAAAAAGGTATGGCCGAGAGGTCTCCCTCTTAATTTAATTAACAATCCCATCAAAAAGAAAACGAAAAAAAAGATAAAACCTCTTATTCAGCAATCACTCGCGGACTTGGATCCGGATGTTGATGCTATATACCGTCTTACAAATGGAGAAACAATAAAGTTTCAAAGAGGCAAAACTATAGCTCTTTCACCCGGAACTTTTTGCCCATTTAATTCCCAAAACACTTATTGGGACAAAACTGTTTTTCCTCTTCTTTTCCTTCCTTCAACAATAGACAGCAGAGTAACGGATATCTGGAGGGGATATATTGCTCAAAGAGTTTTGTGGGAACTTGATTCTAGTCTTATTTTCATTTCTCCAAGCGTTTATCAGGAACGAAATATTCACAATTTTATGAAAGACTTTGAACAAGAGCTAGATTTGTATTTAAAAACAGAGAAATTGGTCGCTTCCCTTTTATCATTAAGCTTGAAAGGAAACGTATCACAAATGCTTTTCCAAGTGTATTCAAAGCTGGTGAAAGAAGAATTTTTTAAGCCTCAAGAACTAAAAGCTTTAAAGGAGTGGTTAAGTTTTTTTTAAGAAATCCCAATGTCTATCGTACCAAGATGAATACTCATATTTTTTAACTAACTTTTTTACGCCTTTTTTGTAAACTTCGTAATTGTCCATGATCTTTTTAATCGCAGTATCAAGCTCATCAATAGTCTCCTCAATTGCCATTCCCGCTTTCAAACCCGCGACTTCTTTATAAAAATATGTAGTTTTGGTGGTTATTACAGGTAGACCGAATTCAAGATAATCTTTTATTTTTGTTGGCTCACAATAAATCGAAAGATTATCATCTGTATTTTCATACAATGCCAATCCCATATCCCAACCTTTGATTGTTTCTTCTAAGTCTTCAACAAAACCAAGAAATTTTATTTTTTTATCTAACTTCATTTTTTTAGCCAATTTCTTATAGTGATCCAACTTATAACCCGACCCTACAACTTCAAGGATGCAGTTATTGTTCTCTTTCAAAAATTTGTAAGCCAAATCGAGACCCTGCTGTTCTCTTATTATTCCTATAAATCCAAGCACAATTTTTTTCTTTTCTTTATTCTTTTTATCCAATAACTTTTCCTTCATTCCTAAAGTGATAAGCCTTCTAAACTTATTCTTCAAAAGATTGGGAGGAATCATATTTTTGTAAACCACTTCAACAGGAGGACTTTCATATACTACATATTTAAGATTTTCATTGTAATACCTGGCTAATTTATTATAGACTGCCATAAAACCTTCCGAATTTGGATAATAATCCCCTATCCAATAAACATACTTAAAGCCCTTTAACTTAGAAAAGATACTGTTTAAAATCAGGAAGAAAGGTTTTTCTACTATTACAAAACTTTTCTTATTTCCATAGACAAATAAGATATACGAAAGATAAGCATAGTAAGAAAGAAGCTTAAGAATGTTACTGTTTATTTTAAATTGGTAGAAATCTTTTCTCTCTGTTTTGATTCCCTTACTGAATCTCTCCATAAAGCTCGGCTTATTTGAATAACCATGAGAAAAATGAAACGTTACTAGATTATCGGTATTATCAATCAAATAACTGCGGAAGTTTCCCATATTCTTTATTGGATCACCCGTAACAAATACAATATTTTTATATTTCATAAAGTTATTTTTTAGCTAGATCTCGGGACTTATACCAAGCTATTGTTTTCAGAAGTCCCTCATCGATTGTATATTCAGGATCCCACCTAAACATTTTTTTTGCCTTTTTCCATGAAGAATATTGAACATTTATTTCAAAATCACGTTCATCTTTTATTTTTTCGATTCTAAATTTTTTCCCCGATAATTCAATTATTTTTTCTATTATTTCTTGAACTGAAAAAATATTACTGCTTCCAAAGTTATATATCCTATTCTTCCCGATTTTGGACATATCTGCCTCACCTAGCAGTATGTAAGCATTGACTACGTCGTCTATATATAGGTAGTCGCGCTTTGCGCCGCCCCCCCACATTTTCGGAGGCTCATTATTAAGAACGCTCTTAATTGTTTTAGGCACTAGTCTATTGAAATTTAGGTCACCCGGACCATAAGTGTTTACAAATCTTGGGATAAGCACAGGTAATGAAAACGTATTGGCATAAGATTGCGCAAGCAAGTCGATGCATGTTTTTGATGTTTCATATGGCCTTGATGGCCTGGGAGAAAATGTTTCAAGATATGGAGGCTTGTGATCTCCATAAACATGTGAGGTAGAAGCAATAATTATTTTTTCCAGATTATTCCTTCTGCCACTCTCAAGAATATTCAGAGCACCTTCTATATTGTTTTTAAATGTATTGTATGGATCTATTTGACCTGACTCTACAAGCGCTTCTGCGGCAAGATGGTAACAAATCTCAATCTTTTTTGTTTTTATTATTTTATCAATCGTATTAAAATCAACTATATTTGCCCTAATGGTATTTTCCCCACCGGATCGCGAGACACCAAACACTTTTGCGCCAAGCTTTTTAAGCTCTTGTTCAAGATGCTGCCCTACAAATCCCGTAGAACCTGTTATTAATATTTTTTTTCCTTTTAAACTAGACATTTTTAATTTTAGCGGCAATTACAGCCTCTCCGTAAAGAAATAAGAATGCCAAACACATGAATGGGTGTATAAACCAAGCAAAATCCCTCACCTTGACAAAACCTTTTATTGAATCATAAATAGGTACAACCAAGGTTAAAGATAGAACAATATACCATATTAATGATCCTAAATCATACCTGGGATCATAAGCAAGAAACCTTCTTTTCTGTTTATTTAAATAATAAGTTTCTATAAAATATTTTCTCCTTAATAAGAAAGGTAACAATTTATTATTGGTTAAATGAATTATCGTGTCCTTAATAAAGCCAAACGAGTTATGACCTTTATATATCAAATCTGCAGCAACGTCAGGATGAATGAAATTATCAGGATCCGCCTTTGCTTCCTGCAATAAAGTTTTTCTCCTAAAAGCAGCTCCATTACCACCTAAAGCAGGGAATTTCTTCTTAGAGTAATTGACTAAATAGTATTTTCCAAAATCTTTTGCTTTCCCAAGTAAGTTGTATTTTTCGGTTGCCCATGAAAGATGGGATGTCTTCTTAAGGTAGTATACAACCGGATCAGAACCTCCAAAAAGAGCAAAGTAGCGGTCCAATAATGTCATCTTAGGATCATAATGGAATCTCAAGGGCTCAACCGCAACGATTTCTTTATGTTCTCTAAAAGGCACCACTAGATTTTCCAACCA
>JAKAEH010000101.1 GCA_021825955.1 bacterium
CATACATCTCTCTCGGAGAATAAGGAGAAAGAAAAGAAAGATCCAATTCCTTATATTCGGGATAATCCTTATCTAATTTATAATTCCAAACATTAGGATTATCGCAAACTTTATTTTTCAGCTCTGTCGAACTTTCACACAAGCTTAATAAGTCCGGTAAATCTAAATTCATTACTACAACGGATAACTCGTCTTTATTAAGTTTCTCCATTTAATATTCTTTTATTTTTATTTTCTATCTTTCTCTACAAAATTGAAAATGTAAAAACATAGAAATAAAAGAAAAAAGAAGAAAACATGAAACTACTATTCGGATCTATATTCTTACTCGTACTGGGAATTATCTACCTAATTTTCGGAATAGTTTACCTGAGAAAAGAGGCAACAGTTGTGATAATTGTATATTTTACATTGACAGCTTTTACTATTTCTCTTAGCTTATTTGGAGTAATTTCTTCTACACATGCAGAATATGTAAAAAGATATTGTTTCAAATATTCTCGGGTGTATTTGATTTTCGGGTGGGATTTTATGTTAATAATAACACATCCAGGTCTTCCATTTTTAACTCCGAATCTGTATTCGGTGAAGTCATCAAGTTTGAGAGGTATATCTCTTGCGCTATTTTCAGTAGCGTTTCCGTTTTCAGCTTCCATCTTTTTATTTTACGAAAAGTTTTCTTTAAACCTTTTATCTCATTTCTCGGAACTTCAAAAAAAGAAAAGAAGAGGAGGCTTAAAGACAAGACCCCAAAAACAAGAAAGTAGAAATAAAATAATAAGTTTTTCACAATATCAATTGTGAAAATAAATTGTTTTGATTATCTCGAAAAGATTTATTGGTCGATAATCATCACTTCGGCTTTGAACTTGACACCAAAGAATTTCTGAGCTATACATTTAGTTATACGAGACTCCATTTCGTTCTTAAAAATGTTTCTATCTGGGCACTTGATATTTCCGTATGCTTCTTTGTGCCATTCTTTAAATTTGGAATACATATCACTTAGTTTTATGGATGTGCTGTCATCGGGAACTTTGTCCCCACTCCAACCAGGAGGTGCTGGTTTATAAGCTCTCTCTATATTTTCCTTAATAAACACTGCGTATAAATCATTATCTTCCCAATATTTATTTGTATATTCTACCACGCATGGAGGGTCAACCAAACCTTCTTTTCTGTAAGCAGCAAACACATCAACACAATGCCATAAGAAAGCTGGTGCCATTTCTTCCAAATGTTTTTCAAAGAACGGGTCGATCGGAAAAATTTTTTGACGCATTTGTTCATCAGGATCCTTGGGTGCTGCGTCCGTCCACTGACTTCCCATGTACAAACATTTAATGCGCGACTTGATAGCAGGTCCACTCTCTGTAATAAGAGGAATCATATTACACTGCATATGAATTGTAAACATCGGCATCATGTCACCTCCATTTGAGTTAAGGAAACGCGCAAATATCTTATCTGAACCTGTTAATAATTTGATCAACGATGATTTTAAGGGGAGGGTAGATTCTTGTTCTACCGAAAACGCGAGATGCGCATACTGCCCTCTAGCAATAACAGGATCAGCATTAGTTGCCCTTTGGGTTTCTGTTAAATAAGTCGGTGGAATTGAAATAGCATAATCCCCCCACGCGAATTCGATCAACTTCTTAAGCATAGACTTACTATTATTACCCTTTCCAACATAGATAGGAAAAATCTTTGAACTGTTGCGCCCCCGGAGTGAACTCGATATAATTTTTGAGAAGTGATGCATAAGACCCTTATCTGGAAAAGCTTTGTTCAAATAATCTATAACCTTCAAATAATCAGGATGCTTCTTATGCAACTTCTTAGGATAAACAACCCCAGTAGTACGACTGACATAATCCTCAGGCTTTCCATCCCGAAAAATAGCTCTGGTCTCAAGACACTCAATAACACCATTAACACAACCCATAAGATCAGGATTCATATCTAAAATCTTCTCAAAATCCTCATTATAAAAATTTTCAGCAGCTTCAGAGAAAATATCATTCTTGAAACCTCTATTTTTTAGCTTGTTAATCAGCTTACAAATCTTTCCGATTCTAACTTCGGCACTATCTTTAACGTGAGGGTCATGAGTATTTTGAACTTCTAAAGACACAAAAGTTCGATACGCTTCAAACACGGAGACAAACTCACTATGAATTAAAGCTTTCATATCGACACCAGAATCCAACAGTTTCCAGAAATGGTTTCGATAATGATACAAGGTTTTAGCTTTGATATTGGAACAAGCAAAATCTAACCAATACACTCGGTAAAAAGCCTTGGCAACATCAGCATGAGTGCAACTAATGGCGGCTTCTAACATCGGGGCATACCATTCCTTGTGCCATTTATCGTATTCATCAGGAGAATCTTCCCGAGCATAAAAAGCTAAAGTTTTAAGAGTGAGTCTATTGTTAATATTAAATTTATAATAATACTGTTCACATAAAGTGTGATCTTGGTCGTCACTGTTGTTGGTATAATCTACCCAGACATCTAAGCCTTCCTCGTCGCCGGAAAAAACATTGAATAATGCTTTACCAATGTCCAGCCAGTAGTAGTCCTCAGTTAAGCGTTTAGGAGATAACATTCCTAGAAAGACTTTAGCTAAGTATCTAGGGCTATCTTTGTCGGATTCATCGAAGGAATTTTTATTCTTTTTCCCTCCAATAGGGCCAGTATAATTGTTACCAGCGTTCATTTTCAGTTTTACGATCGCTGATACGGGGTCACTAGGGACGATTTTCTTGGCTTCACAGATTTTGTTGTTGTATCCTATGCTCAAAAAGTAAGGTAGCCAAAAATCATAATCTATTCTTTCTCCTTCCTCTCTCACTTGTTCTTCATTTTCTTCATCATCATCATCTTTAGAAACATTCCTACTTTGAGAAGAAGACTTAGAAGGAATCTTAGGAAAAATTGACAGATCAACCTGATTGTTAATCACAAGCTCATGATTCTGGAAGAAAAACACCTGCGATTCGTCCATAAGAGGAGCTTTATTCTCGAAAACATTCTCCTTGGTCAAATACTGTGAAACGATATAATTCAAATACATCCGCATCCCTTTTGGAGCAGAGATACTTCCATACATAGTCACCGGTTTCTCCACCACTAAACTATCAATGATATTATCCCAATCATTAACAGGTTGACATGGAAGTTTTCCAATTACATTCTCGTTACGAATCATTTGTAACACTAATGGTCTAATTAAACGGTTCTGAACTTCAGCCTTAGTCTTACAATATGGAAACTGGAGACGGACACGACAAACATCCATTCCATCTTCTTCACATTTGTCGGCTTCTAAAACACAACAGATAAGTTCTACAGCATCTGGGGAGATAGTTACGGTTTCAGCGATAATTCTTTGATAACAATACACCAAATACATTAAGAAGACGTTATTACAATATTCATCAATTTCAGGATTGTGGTTAAATTTAAAGCATAAATCAACGATAATAGGCATCTTTGGTTTCGGAGTTTCAGCTAGACAAATGTTTTTAATGTTTCTATTACTATTATCAGACACGATTCGACAATATTCTGGCCAAAACACGGATTGATACTGGTCGGGAATATCCCAAAGCTGGTAAGGGCCAAAAAGGGTGACATGAGAGGCCTGATTCGGGTTATTTACCGTTTGCGGTAAACGAATGTCAGCGGGTAATTTGTTGGGTTTTGGTTTTAAGAGGTCTAGCAGAGAAGAGTCCATTTTACTTTTGTGTATTTTTATTTTTTGGTTTCATTTTTGTTTGATTTTTTTGCGGCAACTTCGTTGCCGTGGGAGGTTCGGCGCGCAAGCATAGCTTGCGCTTTTTGCGGCGTCTTTTGTTTTTGAGTTTTTTGATTTTGTTAGATTTTATTGGGATTATTAGTTGAAAGTTTGATTTCTTTGCAAACTATCGCATTGACATGATACACTCAAAAATTATGTAGTTCTGTTTAATGTTAGATTGAAGTGGGTTTCTTTTGATTGGTTAAAATTGGTTAATATAGGTTAAAATTTGAATATTTCTTGAAACTTCTGCATTCTTATGCGGAATTGCATGAGATATTTTTGTTTGAGATTTGTTCGTTTTGTTTTTGTTTTTATTTTGTAGGTTGATTTTACATAGTTGTTGATACTACCATATTCATGCGGAATTATGCAGTCTAGGTTGTTTTTAATTTGTGACGATTTGTGAGAGTTATTTGTTTTGCATAATGGTGCAAAGATATGTTCTCTTTCAAATTTATGTGAAATGATGAAAAAAGTTGGGGGTTCAGAATAACAATTCTTTTGAAATTTTACAATGGTATGCAATTCTCTGCAAATGGGTTTGTAATTTTCTAAATATTTAGGAATAATTTACAATCAAATGCAAAAATATGAAAGAATCAAAACCTTATGTGAAAAATGAAGGGAAGCTTTTTAGAGCAAATTCAAAGAAAC
>JAKAEH010000102.1 GCA_021825955.1 bacterium
TACAATTATTAGATAATATGTCTGAAGAAAAAACACAAAACACATTGCCGTTCCAAAACGAATACTATTTAACGGATTTGATGGGAACAAAGGTTGTTGCCCACGGGAAAAGAATAGGTAAGCTTTCCGATCTTCTGGTTATTGATGTTTCTACGATGCCTGAAGTTGCCAGTATTTGCGTTAGCAGGCTTTTTGGTGATCCTTCACTTCTTATCCCTTGGGAAAAAGTTAAAGCAATAACAGATAAGGAAATTGTTGTAGACGTAGAAAACATTAAGAAATATGAAGCTACTCCAACAGACAACGATATACTGTTAAAAGACCACGTTTTGGATAAAAAAGTATTGGATATTGAAGAAAGAGACGTCGAAGTTGTATATGATGTAAAACTAGTTTTTAAAGAAGGCAAATTATTTATTGCCGGAGTCGACCTTAGTAAATACGGGTTACTTCGAAGAATCGGGCTAAAAAGAGTGGCGAACTTTATCTATGCTGTTGCCGACAAGATTAAAAATCAGACAATCTCTTGGAATTATATTCAACCTCTTCCAACAGATTTGAGCAGTTTTAAAGGCGAATTAAAACTTAATGTAATAAAAGAAAAATTAAAAGACATCCACCCCGTTGATTTAGCAGACATTTTGGAAGAAATGGATTACGGGCAAAGAAATTTAATTTTTGAAGAATTAGATTTAAAAAGAGCTTCAGATACTCTTGAAGAAATTGAACCCAGTGTTCAAAGGGATTTAATCGGTTCGATGAAAACCGAAAAAGCTGCAGAACTTCTTTCCCTTATGACTCCGGGACAAGCAGCTGATGTTTTATCTGTTCTTGCTCATTCTCAAACAAATGCAATATTAAAACTATTTAAAGAAGAAGACGTAGAAAAAATAAAAGCAATTATGGAAAAACAGGAAGAAAAGATTTTAAATCTTACTACTAATAGAATTATAAGATGTTCTCCCCAAATGACAGTAAAAGAAGCACAAGACGAATACCAAAACTTGGCAAAATCTAAGGATGTCGTTACTTATATTTATGTCGTAAACGAAAACGATGAGTTAGTCGGAATTGTTGACATTAAAGAATTATTAGAAGGAAAAGAAGAGGAAACTCTTAAGGATATCATGACCGATACCGTAATTTCTCTTAATAAAAAAAGTACATATAAGGAGGCTTCAAGAATATTTTCCAAATATGATTTTAGATCAATACCAATTGTTAATGGACATAACAAGCTCTTAGGAGCTGTTACCTATAAGGATTTAATGCGATTAAAGCACCATTTTCTGGAGTAATCAGTCAGCTTTTGTGATAACTGCATGAAGAACGGGACGAAGGGATAACTCTTCTTGTTTTCCTCTTTTTATCGGCTTATCCAAGGCAACATCTAAAACATCGTCCATATGAGAAACCGGAACAAATTTAAGATCTTTAATTACTTCTTTTGGCACGTCTTCCAGATCTTTTTTATTTTCTTTGGGAATTATTACGGTTTTGAGTCCTGCCCTGTGGGCCGCAATTACTTTTTCTTTAAGTCCTCCTATTTCCAAAACTCTTCCTCTTAAAGTCACTTCTCCCGTCATTCCAACTTTTCTATTGACTGGTATTTTTGTAAGAGCTGAAATAATTGCGGTTGTTATAGCTATTCCTGCCGACGGGCCGTCTTTTGGAACTGCGCCTTCGGGGACGTGAACATGAACGTCTAATTTTTGAAAGAACTTATCGCTTAATCCAAGCGTTGAAGCTCTTGCTCTAATATACGATAGAGCCGCTTGGCAAGATTCTTTCATAACATCCCCAAGCTGACCGGTTAGAATAAGCTGACCTTTTCCTGGCATTAAAGCTACTTCTATAAATAGGATGTCTCCACCTGCTTCTGTCCAGGCGAGTCCGGTTGACATACCAACCTCGTCCTTTTTTTCAATAAGAGTTGAGCTTATTTTGATCGGGCCTAAAAATTTGGGCACGTTTTTATCTGTCACCACAACCTTAGCTTTCTTCCCTTCGGCAACCATTTTTGCTATTTTTCTAAAGATTGCGGCTATCTGACGCTCAAGGCTTCTAACGCCTGCTTCTCTGGTGTAATGGTCGATTACAAAACGGATAGCACTATCTTTTATTTCAATGTTTGATTTGGTAAGCCCGTGGCTTTCCATTTGTTTTTTAAGAAGAAAGTCTTTAACAATTCTAAACTTTTCTTCCTGGGTGTATCCTGCAAACTGAATCACCTCAAGCCTATCACGAAGAGCCGGGGGAATTGTATCTAAGACGTTTGCAGTAGTAATAAACATTACGTCAGACAAATCAAAGGGAACTTCCAGATAATGATCTGAGAATTGGTTATTCTGCTCCGGATCCAATGCCTCTAAAAGCGCAGACGAAGGATCTCCTCTAAAGTCTGCGCCAACCTTATCTATCTCGTCTAGCATAAAAACGGGATTTTTTGTTTCGGCGTCTTTGATGCCTTGAATTATTCTTCCCGGCATTGCACCGACATAAGTTCTTCTGTGTCCTCTTATTTCCGCTTCGTCTCTTATTCCGCCTAAAGATACTTTTACAAATTTTCTGTTCAGTGATCTGGCAATAGATTTTCCTATAGAAGTTTTTCCAACTCCGGGAGGCCCGACAAAACAAAGAATTGGTCCTTTCATTTTACCCGCTAATTTATGAACCGCCAGATATTCAACGATTCTTTCTTTTACTTTTTCCAAACCGTAGTGATCTTCGTTTAGTATTTTTTCTGCCAACTTAACGTTAACGTTATTTTTGCTTTCTAGTCCCCAGGGGAGGCTTAAAAGCCAATCAAGATAATTTCTGATATAACCTGCTTCGGGGTTAAATTGGTTCATTTGAGATAATTTTTTAATTTCTTTCTTTACTTTTTCTTCAATTTCTTCGGGCATTTTGGCTTTTTTTACTTTTTCCATCAATTCTTTTATTTCTCCGTCCTCATCTGATTCGCCAAGTTCTTTTTCAATGGTTTTTAGTCTTTCCCTAAGCATTACTTCACGCGCGCCTTTTTCAAACCTTTCCTGGGTTTTGGAAGCTATTCTTCTTTCAATTTCTAAAACCTTTATTTCCTTTGCCAAAAGCTCTGTTATTTTCTCCAGCCTTTTTTTAACGTCCGTTTCTTCCAAAATTAGCTGCTTTTCCACCGGCTTTAAATCTAAAACTGAAGCTACTAAATCGGCAAGCTGAGACGGGGTATTTTCAGACATAATATTCATAAACACCAGAAAATCAACAAATTTCCCTAAATTCATTGCCTTTCTGAATTCGCTTGTTAAGTGATTACATAAAGCCTTGACCTCGGGAGAATCTCTAAAAACATCCGGTACCTCAACTACTTTACCAAGAAGAAACGGCCTGTCTTCGGCGTAGCTTTCAATTTTTATTCTAGAAATTCCTCTGACTTGAGCATTTATTTCTCCCTCTGTTTTGATCATTCGCTCAATACGGGAAAGGGTTCCAAAAGTATATAGGTCTGAAGGCGTTGGTTCATTGAGTCTGGGGTTTTTTTGAAGCACAAATCCGACAATTCGTTCATTTTGAAAAGCATATTCTAAAGCCGCAAGACTTTTTGGCCTTCCAAACGTTAACACCGAATCTGTGTTTGGGAAAATTATCCCGTCTCTGATTGGAATTATGGGCACTAATTTATCCATATTTCTAATTTAGTATTAGCACTCTAGCATACCATCTGCTAGTTTGTCAAGGCGTAACCTTTGAATAAATTCGAGGATAACTAATCTTACTAAATTATAAAAACAAACTCAATACGCACAATGTACTCCTTTCTATTGCTATTTGCATAAAAAATAATTTTTGTGTTACAATTATTTTTACGGATGTTAAAAATAGTAATTTTTTTACTAGCTCTTTTTTTGGGATTTCTGCTCAGCAGATTATGGTACAAGCTAAGCTATACTTCCCACCCTACAACCAAAAAAATCGATAAAATTGGCCGCCATAAAGGCTATCATTTGCACCATAGCATGTATGGGTTGACTTCTTTTATGATCGTGCCCTTTACCTTAACTCATTTTGCTGTTTCTATGGCTTTAGTTGGTTTTGGCTTAGGAATAATCATCGATCATACAATAGAAGAAGGATTTGTATTTATAACCAGAGACGAAGAAGATTAACGCCTGTATAAGATATAGGGTATTACGCTCAAAAGATTAAGGATACAGGCTAAAATGAAAAGAAATTCAAACCCGTAACGAGTTGCCACAAACCCTCCTATTGCAGTTGAAGCAGCCATTCCGATAAAAGTAACCGCGTCATAAATGCTCCATTCTGTCGGCTCCTTGTTCTTGTCGATATGCATTACAAAAAGGGCGTTTTTGGCAGGCGTAGCGATCCCAAGACCAAGCCCCATTATTGCATAGGCAATATATAAAAGCATCAAACTATTGGAAAAGGCAAAAGCGATATAGGAAGCGC
>JAKAEH010000103.1 GCA_021825955.1 bacterium
TCCGACTACATAAAGTATTTTTACGTTATAAATTTTAAGTTTTAGGCTTGAAAACAATTGTATTGCCGTCACTAAACCTAGAGCCGATAATATTTGCCATGTGGGAAGAAAGTTGAGTGTTCTTACCGCATGAGGCACCCCCGTTGTAATTGATGCCGGAATGGGAGCGATTAAAAGCCAGGCAAAAACAGTAAGTTTTGTCTTTTTATTAAAATCTCCGAATATAAGCATATATATACCCAAAAGGATAAACGGTATTTCAAAAATGTATAAAAGACCCATATTGGGAGCATGATGTCTGTCGATATCTCCGGTTATAAATAGCCAGTTGGGTTCGAAATGGGATATGTAACCGGATACAACGGTAATGGCATAAACCACTCTGCGGTTATCCAAAACTAAACCAAGTTTATCGCTTTTGGCCTGATCTCTTTGCAGCTTTTGTATATCTGTTTTAAGAAGTTCCGTTTGATAAGAAAATATACTTGTACCGGTAACTCTTAGAAGAGCAGCTCTGTTTGTAACTATAAACATTACCATTGGAGCCACAACTATAATTCCAAAAACAATAACCAGCAAAACATATTTTTTTGAAATAGAAAAAAGTTGTTTCCAATAAATTAAGGCAAGAACTAAAACCAGAAGCGGGGTAAATACTTTTTCGCTTTGATAAACATAAATAGCAAGACCCGCAAAGAAAGCGGAAAGAAAAAGCATCCAAGGTTTTTTAAGGCCCTTAACAAAAAACAGCGCAGTTAAAATATTTAAAGCATCTCCTACATTTGCTTCAAACCCTACCCTTGAAAATTGTATAGACCAGGGAGATATAGCTAAAAAGAAACTTGATATAAGAGATAGATAGTCCCTATATTTATAGTTTTCAAACAACTCTTTAATAAGGAAAAATACGGCAATAACTGAAATTACTCCAAAAATCGCTGAAGGAAGCCGTACGGCAAAAACATTCAAACCAAAAATTAAAATTGAAGGAATTGTTAAATAAGCATATAGAGCCGGTTTGTAATCATCGAACGAGCGGAGTACTACCGGTAAAAATTTACCGAATTCATCCCTTCCCGTATGGATAATCGAATAACCATCATAGCCCAAAGCAACTTCGTCCCAGTCCGGAGAAGGAGGAATATGTCCAAGCATCCACAACCGCAATACCGCTGCAAGAATTATTATTCCCAATAATATTATCCAAACAAGTTTTTTATTCATAAATTAGTTATTAAGTTCATAAAGTTATTGAGTTATAAGGTACTTTATAAACTTTATAAACTCTTCACTTTATAACTCCTATAAGGTATAAGCTACCAAAACCGGCTGTCCGTCCAGTAAATAAAATGTTTTTTGTATTTTTATATTGGGCGGTAAATTGTATGGTGTGTTTATATAAAGAACTTTCTTGTGCTTTGCTAAAGAATAATTGTAATCATTCGGGAAAACAAATTTTCCGAATTTTTCTATATTAACAAATCCGAAAGCATCTCTATGTATAACAGCAGTGAATCTGAAATAATTTGGATCGGTCTTTGTATAAAACAGGTAATAAATATAGGGTCTGCCCAAGGCGTTGGTTACCTGGATATAATCGTAATTATTTTCAACTGAGCTTACGTAGTTTATTGAATCTTTATATCCATATTGCCATTCACCGGAATAGTCATAAGGATAATGGTAAAAATAATCATGGACAAAATATCCGAAATTTGCAAAAAGTAATATATAAAATATAAAAGGTAAAATAAAACCTAGTTTTAAGTTATAAGTTTTAAGTTTTAAGTTTTGCTTTCTTGTCCATTCCAAAAAGGCAACAAATCCATAGGCGGTAATAATCTGAAACATTGGAAGACTTGCTTCTATTCTTAGGGCATGAGGAGTCTCTCTTGCCGTTGCCGCCGGAACTATACCTAAAAGAAGCCATAACGGAATTAGCCACCAATTGCTCTCTTTTCTTTTAAGCAAAATTAAAAATCCTCCAACAAAAAATATTATGTCCCAAATGTACATTTGTCCTACCGACTGTGTTGAAAATTTTGGATTTCCGTCGCCTCTTATAAAGAGGAAGTTCGGACTTAGATTGTCAAAATAATGCTGCAAATAATCAACAGAGTACAAAAGCCTTCTGTTGTGTATTACTTTTGAAAAAATACTATTATTATCGTTTGTTATTTCCTGATTAGAAGTTTTTACTACATTTATATCCGAAAAAATGTTAACTTCCTGAAACCTTAAACCGGCTTGTGGCGTAAGAAGAAATCTTGCTGTAGGAAGAAATATAATTAAACCGACTATTGCCGCTACGATAACCTCTTTTTTTATAGTTAAAAGAACTTTCCTAAAGGCTACAGCTAATAGAATTACTAAAAGTGGAGAAACAACCCTTGCAGTGTTAAAGGTGTACATTGAAAAAGCAAAAGATACGGCGGAAATAATAAGATACCATTTTTTAACTTGTCCTGAGCCCGCCGAAAGGGCTTGCACACTTGCAAGAAAACCCCACACCCCTAAAATTATAAAAAAGGAAGCAACATTGGCTTCGAAAGCTGCGCGGGATAACAGTATATGCCAAGGGGAAATAGCTAAAAATAGCGCGGAGAAAAGTGCTATTTTTTCGGATTTATGATTGTCGATTTCAGATTTCCGATTAAAAATTCTCTTTACAAGAAAGAAAGTTAAAAGAACCGTTAAAGTACCAAATAATGCAGAAGGAAATCTGGTGGCAAATTCGTTAAGACCTAAAAATTTAACGGGTAAAACATCAAGATAGGCATACATGGGCGGTTTGAAATCTCCAAAAGATTCAAGATAATCATGCGGTAAAAATCTTCCAAATTCATCTTTACCGTTTATGCCCAAGGAATAAGCATTATATCCCCATGCTGCTTCGTCCCATGTTAGAGAAGGAGGATTACTCCCCAAATTATAAAACCTTAAGAATGCTGCAAGTAAAACTATTAGGAGCAATAATAGTTTCCAGTTTAAAAATTTTTTCATATAATAAGTTGCGTTTAGACTTTGTTTAAATTTAATTGTTCCTGACTCTTCTCATATTCTAACAAATCCGAAGCCTTTACTGCCTTAAAAATTACATTTTCCAGTTTATCTTTTACTACGAAAACTGGTTTTACATTTTTTGGAAAATCAATCGGATTGGAAATAATTAATATCTTATCCGTATCCGTCATTTTACTTAAATCTTTGTTGGAAGGAGGGTTTTGAACAAAATACAAATTACCGATTCTATTAATAGATACCCATCCTCCTGCTTCCACGGAGTAATCTACATTTATTTTTTGTTGATAAGAAACCGGACTATATTTAGTATAGAAAAGATAATATATATATTGCTTCGCATCATTTAAATGGCGGGATATATAAATTTTATTGTAGTTTGACTTATTTCCATAAACATTGTTCATTAAATCTTTATATCCGTATTGTGAATAAATAGAATAATTATTATTAAAATAAGTAAGATAAGTTATAAAAAAAGTGGTAACAGAAAATAAAACAATAATTGCCGTTAGAGAATAAACGCCAAAGTTTATATACTTATTTTTGATTCTATTTATAAAGTCTATGAAATAACTCATTCCCAGCCCGTTTACCAATCCTAAAAAAGGAATCATGATAGCTGCCCTGGTATAATTCCCATCACCCGTAACCGAATCGGGTAAGGCAGAAAACAACAACAAACCAATAACTGCAAAATTTATCTTGGGATTTTTATTTAACCTTATTAAAAAATAAACTCCTAACAGCAAGAATAAAATATCAAAAATATAATCTAAACCTCTCTGTTCCAATATAGAAAACTGCGTAACTGTTCCACTGACATAAAGGAAATTAAAAGAAAAATGAGACAAATAATTTTTTGCAAAAACACTCGAGTATAAAGCCACTTTATTTTCAATAATTTTGCATATTAATGGATTAAAAAATTTAAGACATTGGCCTCTCTGCATATTAAGTGTGTCTATTAACCCTATACTATTTATATTTGTGGTTAAACCTACTTGGGAAAATCTAACAGATGCAGAGTCCTTTTTTATGAAATTAGGCAAAACAAGAAATAAAAAAATCAAAATCGGAATAAAGAGAAATTTAAAATTTAATTTTTGGTTATAATAATTTTCATAAATAATTACAATAAATACAATTGGAGCAAATAAAATAAACGCAGAATATGTATATATAGATAAAGCCAGAATTGCTGCAGAAATAATAATGTTCCTTTTCTTTTTACCCTCCGGATTTTTTAAACCAAATATCAAAGCTGTAAGAAGTAAAGCAATAGCAACGTTTACTTCCACTGCTACCCTACTTAGACCAATTGCCCATGGAAATATTGCAAGACTTAAGGCTGAAAAAATTCCTACTCTTTCATTAAATAACTTTTTG
>JAKAEH010000104.1 GCA_021825955.1 bacterium
ACCCCGCTCGCCATTGCCTCCAGTATTTTATAGCTCGTTCCTCCTGCAACTCTGTACGGAGCAAGCAAAATGTAGGCTTTCCTAAATATCTGGGGCGTCTCTTCCTTATTATTCTCATCCAAAATAATATTTTTTCCGAAAGCTAGTTGCTTAATATTGTCCGGAATATGTCTGCCGACTATCCAAAGCTTGGCGTTTGTTTTAGCACTAATTCTTGGCCAGATTTTTGTAAGTATAAATTCCGCAGAATCGCGGTTTTGAAGCCATTTAAAATCTCCTATATATAAAATCCTTTTCTCATCGGGTATTTGCTGAAAACTCCTGAATTCAAAACTTGCTACGTCAACGCCGTTGGGCACGATTGCAACATCCGCTCTTTTCATTATTTTTCTTTCAACGCCGGACACTGCTACCAGTTTATTTACTCTTTCCCAGGAAGCCTTTTCTTTTGCCTTAAGCTTTAATATATCTATGTAGAGAAGAGGCTTAACAAGAGGATTTGCAAGTTTTGCGAATCGCTCGTAAACCAGATACTCAACATTGTGTTCCACCAAAACAACAGGAATGGATACTTTGGGAAGATTCTGATATACATAAAATGTTTCTACATGAATAAGATCGTAATTCTCTCTAACCAATTCGTCTTTAATTGCTAGCGTCAGTTCATCACTGGTGTGACCGACTATCAGAAACGGATCGAAAGAAAATCCCGCCTTCAAAATATTTTTTGCGCTCCACTGCTTTTTTCTGGGAACGGTAATTACTTTTTTGCAAATTTTTTCAACTTCCGCAACATCTTCTTTAGTCTGATGATCTCTTTTTTCACATATTAAGGTTATTTCGTGATTCTCCGAAATATGTTTTATAAGATTAAAGAGCCTTATTTCTCCGCCTGAGCGAAGCGGAAAAGGAAGGTATGATGAAACTATCAATATTTTCATGGCTTTTGTTTTAAATCAAAAATTACGTATTGGTTTGTTTTCGCAATTATTTTATACGTTTGCCCAAGACCTAAGTCAACCTGAGTAGGATTTACCAAAATCAGATAACTAGCTCCCATTTGTATCATTTCCGGCAATCCTTTTTCAAAACTCGCCCATCCGTTTCTTTTGGTTTGATATAAAAAGGAAGTGTCGCCGTTATAATTTGCTATAACCTTTGCGTTTTTGGGTGTTAATTTATCAACCGCGGCACCGGCAGCGATTATTGAAGGGTTATTAATATTAAAATAATCCTTAATCTGCTGCCATGCAAAATAAAAACCTAAAAACATCAATACTGCTACTACCCCAACGCCCAGATATTTATAAATTTTTTCCAATCTTTCAAAAATAAATATTGTTCCCAGAGACAAAATAATAGAGATGGACGGAATTATCAGAATCTGGTAATAATCGTGCTGAACATTTCCGGTTGCTATTACAGATATGTAAATAATGCTGGAAAGAAGAAATGATAAAACAAAAAACAGATCTTCTCGTTTATATTTTTTAAAGAAAGCAGAGAAAAAAATAATCACCCCAAAATAACCTAAGATTAATTTTGTAAATCTCTCGTAGACTATCCATCTAAAGAATGCCGGCCTAAATCTAATGCCGTTACCGTTAAAAAGCCAACTACTTGCCGGAATTCCCGCAGGGAAATTTGTCATCCATATCCTCCACAGAGCAAGAGGAATAACGCTCAAAACCAAAAATACATAAAATTGCCATTTTTTTATAAATGAAAAACCGTATTTTTCGTAGGCAGAATATATCATTGGAAGAGTAAAGAATAACGCATAAGGTTTGAGTAAAAAAGCACCAAGCGTAAGTGATAAAGCCAGAAAAAACCACAAATCAATAACTGTCAATTTCTTTTCCTCAAGCCACTTGTCAAAAAAATATATTCCGCCCAGAATCGCAGTTACCATAGACGGGTCCGGCAGAATTGTCCTTGAATAATAAATATTATATGGAATAAGCAGAAAAAAAAGAGAAGAAAGGATTCCGGCGGGAAAACCAAATCTTTTTTTGATAATTAGATACAAGAACACGCCGGAGAGAAGCGAAGCAAAAATAGTTACCAGCCTTCCCCACTCTTCCAAAGTAAAGAGTCCAAACGTCTTAAAAAAACCGGCCTGAAGAATATTATAAATCGGAAACTCAACAAATCTGTATCCGTTGGGATTATCTAGTCCCGACGGAACGTTTGACAAATCTTCAAAACGCGGATGAAGAATGTCAAAACCTGTTTGGACAAAGCTTCTTGATACTGCCGAAGTATCTGCCTGGCGCCAACTATGCCAATCCGCAATAGGATTGTTGAATCTGTATAGGCGCACCAGAAAACCTGCGAGGAGAATGAACATCAAAAAGAATATCTCAAGCTTAGTAGAAAATTTTAATTTCACTGTTTGTTTATTTTACCAGTCTTTGCCCTATTTCAGAAATTCTTCCGTCGTCGTTAAACATGAATATCTTATTGTAAGTTGAATTACCAACTTCCTCCAGGGCTGTTGTCAGATCTTTATCCTGATAAATTTGCGCCTTGTCATTTTTAACAGCAAACCAGACGGCATCGCTTAAGCCCACAGGGAATACCCACGATTGATTATATTTAATCGGGACATTCACAAAATGGAATTGTATCGGACCCTGCGACCAGTAGTTATTGTAGAGTGCGTCAAAAGAAATAAAGAAATTATTTACCCTTAACGATGCGCCTGCCCAGTCAGCCGCTGTCTGCTCTGCAGAAATTATGTGGAATAATGAAAAAATTAATACAAAAATAGTTACTGCCAAAACCGCTATTTGCTTTCCGCTGTCAAGAAGATAGTTGTAAAATTTCTTAATAAGCATAACTATTATCGGCACTACACCAAGAGTCGCCATATAGCTGTACCTCGAGGTAATATTTCCCAGTCCTAAGAACGGAAGAAGTGCAACTATAAAAAACGCAAAGCCAAAAACAACAATTGCTTTTTCGTCTTTATCAAAAAATTTGCGCAAAACTTTGTACAAAAATGCAGCCAGTATCAATATTCCGAGTATTGCTACAAACGACCAAATTAAATTACCTTTTGCAATCAAACGCAGTTTCTCGTAGAAATTGATTGAACTCGGCCCCACAAGGGCAAGGGCAATATAACCCAAAATATTTCCGGCTATATTAAACGGCAGCTTAACAATATCATAATTGTAATCACCGCTAAACCAATGGCTATTGCTGAACATTCTTAACACAAGATATCCTGCAACAGGCGCAAACAGCAAAAGCCAATTTTTATTTTTAATAGTATTTTTGACTTCAGAAAGCCCGTCTTTTGCTTTATACGCTAAGATAAGAAGAGGAAAAACAACACCCAGCTCATGGAAGAAAAGAGCAAGAGCAAAAGCAACAAAAGAAGCTAAGTAATAATATGCTTTTTTGCTTTCCTCCCATTTAATAAACAGTAATAAACCCAAAAGACCCAGCGCTGCATTAAATAAGTGTCCTGTTGAAGCAATCCAGAAAACCATTTCCGTATATCCGCTTAAAACCAGGAATAAAAAGGAAGACAGGAAAGACCACAATGAACTTTTAAATATTTTCTTGACAAGAATAAAGAATAATACCGCCACCACGAAATGAAGGAATATAGAAACCAGATGGTAAACAACAGGATTTAGCCAGAAAAAATGATACATGAAATAAAAATATAATTTCGTACCGGGCCTGTAGAAGAATCCGTCGGACTGAGTAAAGTAAGTAAGTAGATTATGAGGAGCCTCTGCTGCCCATCTTAACCAGGTGAAATCATCTCCGATAAAGAAATTATTAATAGTCTGGTAATACAGAATTCCTGTTAAGCCCAAAAGATAAACTATAACCGCATACGTTGAAGACGCTAACTTTTTAAGCTCCGAGAGTAAATTAACGGTTTGTTTTTGAGACAAAACAAATATTCCGAAACTTATACCCATCAACATCCACAGCAAATATGCAATTTTTGAAGATTCAAAAACATCAATAAGACTTGCATTCAAAGCAAGGCCCACAAGACCGGCAGAAAACCCTACTATAAAACTTTTTTCAAGACCAGACGATAAATCTTTCCACGAATTTTTAAGATAAATTCCATAAGACAAGAATAGTATCAGAAACGTCAAAAATCCTAAAAGCCCGGTTTCCGCCAATATTCTTAAATAATTATTATCAACCGCAAGACTTACCGAACCGTATCCGCTTCCCGTAAGAATATTCCTCGTAAAAGCATCTATCGCCCTCGGCCATTCTCCCTGAAATCTTGTTGTAAAAGATAAATCATAAGCCGCCGCGCGTTTTACTATAAAGTTGCCGTGCAAAACTACAAACTGAGCGGATAAAGACGCTTTAACGTTAGGCGGAAATTCATAGAAGAAACTTC
>JAKAEH010000105.1:0-318 GCA_021825955.1 bacterium
GGCTACAAAATAAATATTATTGATACACCCGGCCACGCAGATTTCTCGGGGGAAGTCGAAAGAACTTTGAATATGGCAGACGGTGCGCTTTTAATTATTGACGCGCAGGAGGGGCCTATGCCACAAACAAAATTTGTACTGAATAAAGCTATTGCTTTAGGCCTTAAACTGATAGTGGTAATTAATAAAATCGATAAGCAGCTTGCAGATATTAATAAAACTCTTGAGGCAACAAATGATTTGTTTTTAGAATTGGCAACCCATCACGAACAGCTGGACTTTCCGGTATTCTATGCAATAGGAAGAGAAGGGAAGGCA
>JAKAEH010000105.1:328-4386 GCA_021825955.1 bacterium
CAAGCAAAAACCTTGATGATGTAGAAAAAAGCACTACCCTGGAGCCTATTCTTGAAGAAATAATAAGCTTTATTCCGCCTCCGGCTACAGATGAAGGTTTATTTCAAATGCCAGTTAGCGCTCTAGATTATGATACTCACAAAGGAAAACATGCAATCGGAAAAATTAAAAGGGGTTCTATAAAAAAAGGGCAAAGTCTTATACTGATAAACGAAAACGGACAAAAAATTCCGGGTAAAGCAGAAACAATCAGAGTAAGCCATGGCCTTAAGAAAATAGAAGTAGAAGAAGCTTTCGACGGAGATATCATTGATATAACAGGTTTTCCAAATGTTGCAATCGGAGATACTATTGCAGATTCCCAACTTCCCGAAGCTCTTCCCAGAATTCAGGTAGAAGAACCCACTATTAAAATAGCAATTTCAGCCAACACATCTCCTTTCGCAGGAAGAGAAGGAAAGTTTACTAACTCAAGACAGATTCTCGAAAGACTAACTAAGGAACTTGAAACAA
This sequence comes from bacterium, assembly GCA_021825955.1. Next base: position 842 of record JAKAEH010000105.1, read on the forward strand.
ACATAAGCTTAGGGCTTGAAAAAATAGGAGAAAAAATGATAGTTTCCGGAAGAGGAGAGCTTCATCTTTCAATTCTTATAGAGACAATAAGACGGGAAGGATATGAATTTCAGGTAGAAAAACCGCAGGTAATAACAAAACAAGTAGACGGAGTTACCATGGAACCTGTGGAAACTGCAATGATTGATATTCCGGATGAATTTGTAGGAGTTATTACTTCGGAAATGGGAATGAGAAAGGGAGAAATGATGGACATGCATTCGGAAGGAAACGGAAATACAAGACTTATTTACAAAATTCCTTCAAAAAATCTTTTTGGAGTTAGAAACGATTTACTCACAAAAACTAAAGGAACCGCTATAGTTAACATTGAATTTTTTGACTATGAACCTATAAGCCCTGCTATCTCTCAACTTAGAAATGGAGTATTAATTGCTTCGGAAGGTGGTTCTGCATTAAAGTATGGCCTGAATAATGCACAAGGAAGAGGAATTACTTTTATTGAACCGGGAACTCAAGTATATGAGGGTATGATTGTCGGAGAAAACTCAAGACAAGACGATATAGAAATTAATGTAACAAAAGAAAAAAAGCAAACAAATATGAGAGCATCTACCTCAGATGTAACCCTGGGTGCATTAACTCCCGCAACAATTATGAGTCTTGAGGAATGTATAGATTTTCTGGAGGAAGACGAGCTTTTGGAAGTTACACCAAAAAGTCTAAGGCTTAGAAAAAAGTATCTGAATCATCTGGAAAGAGTAAGAAATTCGAGGTAAGACTTGGTTTTCTCAAAATTGAATAAAGTGCTACAATACGCGTACTATGAACCTCGCCTATCGATTAAGACCTCAAAATTTTCAGGAGTTCGTGGGACAGGAAGACCTGGCAGGAGAAAATGCAATCCTTAGAAGAATGATTAAATCCGAGGCTCCTTTTTCTTTAATTTTTTGGGGACCTCCCGGAAGCGGAAAGACTACTCTCGCAAATATTATCGCAAACGAATTAAGTGCAGAGTTTTATACAATTTCTGCAGTTGAGGCGGGAAAAGCCGATTTAACCAAAATTATAGATGTTGCAAAAGAAAACTTGAAGAAAAATGTAAAGACAATCCTTTTTATCGATGAGATCCACAGATGGAATAAGGCTCAACAGGATGCTTTGCTTCCGTATGTAGAAAACGGAACAATAAATCTTATAGGAGCAACAACAGAAAATCCTTCTTTCGAGGTTATATCGGCCCTTTTATCAAGAAGTAAAGTTCTTGTTCTTAAATCTTTAGATTACAAACAACTGGAAATTATATTGGACAGAGCCTTAAAAGACAAGAAAAAAGGTTTGGGAGCATTAAAGAAAAAGATTGACAAAGAAGCTAAAGAACTACTAATAAGGCTTTCGGGAGGAGATGCAAGAATAATGTTAAATGCTTTGGAAATATCGGCTTCTTCCTATAAAACAAATACAATTACGACTCAAATTATAAAAGAGGTATTTCAGACAAAATCTGCAGGACTTTACGACAAAAAAGCAGAAGAACACTACAACATAATTTCGGCCTTTATAAAATCAATGCGTGGAAGCGACACAGACGCCGCGCTTTACTATATGGCAAGAATGCTCGAAAACGGAGAAGACCCCAAGTTTATTGCAAGAAGAATGATAATTTTTGCCGCAGAAGATATAGGTATGGCAGATAGGGGAGCACTGATTCAAGCTGATGAAGCTTTTGAAGCGGTAAATAAAATAGGAATGCCGGAGGCTCAACTAGTTCTTGCTTATGTTGTCATTTATCTATCTAAAGCGCCAAAGTCTCGGGCAGTTGCAAACGCACTTGGAAAAGCAAAACAGGCTGTTTATGAATACCCAAATGAACCCGTTCCGTTACATTTAAGAAATGCACCTACTAAATTAATGAAAGATTTGGGATACGCAAAAGATTATAAATGGAGCGAAAAGTATGTCGGCCCAAAGACAAACCTTCCTTTTCTTCCCAAAAAACTGGCGGGTAGAAAATTCTACGAAAATAAGTAAGTTGAATTTGAACCGAATATAAAGTAAAATTGAATGTGCGCCGCGGTGGTGGAATGGCAGACACGAGGGCCTTAAGAGCCTTTGTCCTTCATCGGACGTGAGAGTTCGACTCTCTCTCGCGGCACCAAGTTAGATACCTCCAGCATCAAACATACGAATAGATTGATACAACGTGTTAATTTAAATTTTGACTGGAGATACAAAATTAGCTTAACAAATTTTTTTTAAATTTTAGCTTCAAAAAAATTCGACTCGCCTCTGCCTTTGACTAAAACACGTGAATTGCCACCGTTTTACGTCGTATATTCACGGCATATTGACAAAATAACGTGAATATGGTAATATATCTTTATGGCCACCACTAATCCAATTAAAAATAAACTTAAAACACTAAAGCAAGAATATGACATTTTACGCGTTAGCAAGAACACGTTGCTTCAGATGATTGATGAAGCAGAAATTTCGGAAATGGTCTATAACTCAAATGCCATTGAGAACTCTACGCTAACTTTAAAAGAAACGGAAAAAATACTACTTGAGATGGAAGTATCTAGAGATGTTTCTTTAAGAGAGGTGTTTGAAGCCAAAAACTTGGCACGAATTATTGAATATCTTCGAACTAAATTTCAGGAAATAGAGATAACAAAAGACAATATTATTCTTTTTCATCAAATGTTGATTGGAAATATTAATGATAATATTGCGGGAAGATTTAGAAAAAATGGCGAATATGTGCGTGTTGGTGCATATATTGCTCCAGCACCGGAACATATCGATAAAGCCATTGAAAATATTATTGTTGAATATACGAGCGAACATGATATGTATTTTATTGATAAAATTGCTAAATTCCATCTGGATTTTGAAAATCTTCATCCGTTTAACGATGGTAATGGACGAATTGGTCGTGTCCTTATTAATTATCAACTACAACACTTAGGTTTTCCAAATCTTATTATTCGAGATAAAGAAAAACAAAAGTATTACGATGGTTTTAAAGAATACAGAGACAGTAAAAATACTAAGCAAATGGAAAAGGTTTTATCGCTTGCATTAATGGAGTCTTTGCACAAACGTATTACTTATCTAAAAGGCGATCCAATAATCACGCTAACAGAATATGCAAACAAGCTGGATAAACCGGCACCTGTACTCCTAAACGCCGCGAGTCGTCAAACAATTCCTGCTTTTAGAGAGAAGGGTGTTTGGAAAATTGGACAAAGTAATTCGTAGATTCAATCAATCTTTCCTTTAATTCATTTTTCTCGTATAATAGACATTGGAATATTTAGTGGCCCGTGGTGTAAATAGGTCATTTTCAAGTTTTTTTGCTCTAGGTAAGCAAGCATAAGTTTGTAAATCCAAGGCAGAAAAAGTTCGAATAGAAATGCACTCGGGGCACCTCTTCCCGGAGTGTAGTTCATCGGTAGAACGCTCGGTTTGGGACCGAGAAGCAGGAGGTCCAATTCCTCTCACTCCGACAACAATCCTTCACATTTTCCAAAAAACTTTGT
>JAKAEH010000106.1 GCA_021825955.1 bacterium
CAATTTCCAATATAAAAGCTTTCCTTTCAGGTATTCCACAAAACACCGTTTAATTTCCCTCTTGACAAAAAAACTGCAGATGTTATATCCTCTCTATATCCCCCCGGGGGGGATATAAATAAATATGTTTAGGCCACAGAATACACAAGAAAGAATATTACATAGATTAAAAATTGCCAGGGGACAGCTTGATAAAGTTATTTCCATGGTGGAAGAAGATAAATATTGTATAGATGTTTTACATCAGTCGCAAGCAGTCCAGGCAGCTCTTAAAGAAACTGATAATGTATTGCTCGAAAACCATTTGAATACCTGTGTTTCCGATTCGATTAAGAAAGGGAATAAAGAAGAAGCAATAAAAGAGGTAATGGAGGTATTTAAGAAAAAAGATTAATGGATAAAATCCTCATTTCACTTACAGGTTTTATAGGAATAATTTTTGTTTATTGGTTTTTCTTGGGGAAGGAAAAATAATATGGCAGAAACTAAAGGAACTTTTAATATAAAGGGCATGCATTGTGCTTCTTGCGTAACGGTCATAGAAAAGTCTTTAAAGAAAATCGACGGAATTTCGGATGCAAATGTGAATTTGGCAACAGAAAAAGCTACGGTAACTTTTGATAACAAAAAGGTTAATAACCAGCAGATTTTTTCTGCCGTGGAGAATTCTGGATATAAAGCTAGTATTCAGGATGAAGATTCACATACACATCACTTGAAGGAAGAGAGAGGGGCTGAATTAAAAAAACTTAAAGCTAAAGTATTAGTAAGTCTTGGCTTAGGTGTTTTAATCGTTTGGGGAAGCTTTCCGGGGATTATGAATACATCTCCCTGGTTTCTACAAAATTATTTAGTACAGTTTCTTCTTGCACTTCCAGTCCAATTTTGGGCAGGATTTGAGTTCTACAGGGCAACAATACCTGCATTAAGACATAGGAATGCGAATATGGATACTCTTGTTGCTTTGGGAACTTCGGTTGCCTTTACTTATTCCGCTATTGTAGTATTTTTTCCTCAAGTTTTTAAAGGAATAGGCGTAGAGGCTTCTCCTTATTTTGACGTTTCCACTATTATAATTGGCCTTATTTTACTGGGAAGATATTTTGAGGCAAAAGCGAAAGCCGGAACTTCAGAAGCAATTAAAAAACTAATCGGCCTTTCTGCGAAGACTGCAAGAGTTGTAAAAGAGGGAAAAGAAATAGATATCCCAATAGAAGAAGTAAAAATTGGAGATATTCTACGAGTAAGACCGGGAGAGAAAATTCCTGTGGACGGAATAATTTTAGAGGGAGAGTCATCTGTTGATGAGTCAATGGTAACCGGTGAAAGTATTCCAGTCGAAAAAATAAAAGGAGAGGAAGTTATTGGTGCTACCATTAATAAGTCTGGAACATTTCTTTATAGAGCAATAAAAGTAGGAAGCGAAACGATGCTTTCGCAGATTATTAAACTTGTTCAGGAAGCCCAGGGTTCCAAAGCTCCTATCCAGCGGATTGCCGATTTAATTTCTTCATATTTTGTCCCCGTAGTTATTATGCTTGCCCTTGCTACATTTGTAGTTTGGTATGATTTTGGTCCCTCCAATGGTCTAATTTTTGCTCTTTTGAGCATGGTTTCGGTTCTTATTATTGCCTGTCCTTGTGCAATGGGACTTGCAACTCCAACGGCAGTAATGGTTGGCACCGGCAAGGGCGCAGAAAACGGAATACTTATAAAAGATGCCAAAAGTTTAGAAATAGCACATAAAGTAAATACAGTGGTGTTTGATAAAACAGGGACATTAACAAACGGAAAACCGAAGGTTACCGACGTAATAAGGCTTAAAAGTTCAAAATTAAACCCCAAAGATATTCTTAATTTTGCGGCTTCTTTGGAAAATGTTTCCGAACATCCCCTTGCACAGGCAATAATTCAAAGGGGCGATGAGGAAAAAATTAAACTTGGTAAAGTCAACGGATTTAAAGCGATTGCGGGGCACGGAGTGGAGGGGTTTATGGGAAAAAATAAGATATTTCTGGGCAATAAAAGGTTAATGGAAAAAGAGAAAATTGATATAAGTTCTATTGCAGACCAGATTAACGGTTTTGAAATCCAGGGGAAAACAGTAATGATACTGGCCGTCGGGAAAAAAGCAGAAGGTTTAATAGCAGTTGCCGATACTGTTAAAGAGAATGCCAAAGCGGGCATATTAAACCTTACAAAAATGGGAATTGAAACAGTAATGATAACAGGTGACAACCGCCAAACCGCGGAGGCAATCGCAAAAACGCTCGGAATTAAAAGAATTTTGTCTGAAGTTTTGCCTTCGGAAAAAGAAGCCGAAGTCCGAAAGATACAAGCAGAGGGAAAAATAGTCGCAATGGTTGGAGACGGAATAAACGACGCTCCTGCTTTGGCGGCAGCAGACATTGGGATTGCTATGGGAACAGGAACCGACGTGGCAATAGAAGCAGCAGACATAACCTTAATAAATAAAGATTTAAGGTCTGTCTCTTGGGCAGTTAACCTTTCGAAAAAAACAATGAGGACTATCAGGATGAATTTATTTTGGGCTTTTGGATATAACATGGTTTTAATTCCTGTTGCTATGGGAGTTTTATATCCATTTTTTAATATTCTTTTAAATCCGATATTTGCTTCCGGCGCTATGGCTTTAAGCTCAATTTCGGTTGTAACAAATTCTTTAAGACTAAAAAGTGCTAATATTACAAGGATTTAATATGGGTGATACAAATTTAATAGCTATATTTTTAACAGGACTTATTACGGGAGGTCTAACCTGCATGGCCGTGCAGGGAGGACTTTTGGCCGCAACCATTGCCCAAAGAGAAGAGGAAAGACTTAAAGAGAAAGTCAAAAGCGGGAACGCACTTCCAATACTTTCATTTTTAATAGCTAAGATTATTGCTTATACTTCTTTAGGTTTTCTGCTTGGGTCTTTAGGTTCATTTTTTACCCTTTCTATTGGAGCCAAGGTAATAATGCAGGTAGTAGTAGTTATTTTTATGCTAGGTACAGCTCTGAATATTTTGAATGTCCACCCGATCTTTAGATATTTTGTTATTCAACCGCCTAGATTTTTAACAAGATTTATAAGGAAGCAGTCAAAAAGCAAAGATATTTTTGCTCCTGCAATTTTAGGTTCCTTTACAATTTTTATTCCCTGTGGAACGACTCAAGCCATGATGGCTTTGGCAATTGCTTCAGGAAATCCGTTAATCGGAGCTGCAATTCTTTTTTCTTTTATTCTTGGAACTTCGCCTTTGTTCTTTATATTAGGTTATTATGCGACTAAACTCGGCGATGCTTTACACCAAAAATTTATGAAAATTGCCGCTGTTTTTATAATAATTCTTGCAATCTTTAACCTTAATAATGCGGTTGCCCTGAGCGGAAGCAATTTTACCTTGGAGAATTTAGGAAAGAATATATACTGCACATTGTATTTCTGTAATTCTCCTTCGACAAATTTACCTGCAGTTTCCGAAGCAACAATTACAATAGACCAGGTTGCTTATGTTCCAAACAGTATTTCGGTTAAAAAGGGACAGAATATAACATTGCATATTGTAAATAAAGGGGGAGTAAGCTGCATCCAGGCGTTTACAATACCCTCTTTGGGTATTCAAAAGATAGTTCCCGTAGGTTCATCAGACATAATCCAGTTTAAAGCGCCGGATAATCCTACTCAAATACCCTTTATGTGCAGTATGGGAATGTTTAGGGGGGTGATAAACGTAATATGACAAAAAAGATTTTTAAAATAACCGGTATGCATTGCACAAGCTGCGCAATGAATATAGATGGAGAATTGGAAGATACGGAAGGAATTCGGAAAGCCAGTACGAATTACGCTAAATCGCAAACAGAAGTGGAGTTTGATCCTGAAAAAGTCAGCGAGGCTAATATAACTGAAATAGTAAAGAAGGTTGGGTACAAGGCAAGTATAGCAGAATAAGACAAAGTCTATTTATGAATAAATTTTTAGTCCATTAATAAATGCGCCTTTTTTGACTAACAATGTCCTCTTATAATTGACCTCTTGACAAGATATCCTTAAAAGTAGTATTTTAATATTTGAACAACCATTAAAATATGAAATTACCATTCAAAAATCAAGCAGGGAATTTCTACGAAGACAGAGCATCTCTTCTAAAGTGCGTAGGAGACCCGAACACTCTTAAAATACTTGATGCTTTATCCAAAGATGACAATCCTTGCGTTTCCGATATAACAAAAAACCTTGATATTTCAATTTCCGCAGTCTCTCATCAGCTAAGTAAACTCAAGTCAATGGGAATTGTGGAAACAAAAAGAACCGGACAGACAATTTGTTACTCTTTATCTAAGAGCG
>JAKAEH010000107.1 GCA_021825955.1 bacterium
AAATTCCCCTTGAGATCTCTTTAAAAGACACTCTGGATTATTGGAGGAAAATTGTTTAAAATTTAATAATCGTTATGGCAAAAAAAGCATTGATTACGGGAATAACAGGGCAAGACGGTTCTTATCTTGCCGAGCTTTTGCTTTCAAAAGGATACGAAGTTTATGGCCTATCTCGTAGAACCAGCACTGTTAATAATGAAAGAATTAAGCATATCCAAGACAAAATAACTCTTTTGCAGGGAGATTTATTAGATCAAAGTTCTTTATCTTCGGCAATTGCTGAAGCAGATCCTGAAGAAGTTTACAATCTTGCTGCGCAATCTTTTGTAAAGACATCTTGGAACCAGCCGGTACTAACAGGAGAATTTACTGCAATAGGCGTAACAAGAATGTTGGAAGCTATAAGAAACGTTAACCCCAAAATTAAATTTTACCAAGCTTCATCCTCTGAGATGTTTGGAAAAGTTACTGAAACTCCACAAAAGGAGACAACAAGATTTTATCCAAGGTCACCATATGGGGTAGCAAAAGTCTATGGACACTACATAACTGTTAATTACAGGGAAAGCTTTAATATGTTTGCATGTTCAGGAATTTTATTTAATCATGAGTCCCCAAGACGAGGGCTGGAGTTCGTAACCCGAAAAATAAGTCATGCTGTTGCAAGAATTAGTTTGGGAAAGCAAAAAACCCTTGAACTCGGAGGTTTGGAGCCAAAAAGAGATTGGGGATTTGCCGGAGATTATGTCGAGGCAATGTGGTTAATGCTTCAACAAGAAAAGCCGGATGATTATGTTATAGCAACAGGAGAAAATCATAGCGTTAAGGAGTTTGTAGAAACAGCATTTAACACAATAGGAATTTCCAACTGGGAAGACCACGTCGTTTCTAATAAGCACGAACATATGAGGCCCGCAGAAGTAGACTATTTGATTGGAGATTATAGTAAGGCGAAAGAAGTTTTAGGCTGGAAACCTAAAACCAGTTTTAAAGAATTGGTTGAAATGATGGTGAAAGCAGATATAGAGATGGAAAAAAAGAATGACTAAATGGCAACATATCTCGTAACCGGCGGAGCAGGATTTATTGGAGCTCATGTATGCTCAGAGCTTCTCAAAAAAGGTTATAAAGTTATTTGTCTTGATAACCTAATAACAGGAAATAAAAAAAACATCGAAGAGCTTGAAAGCAATCCTCTTTTTTCTTACCTTGAGCATGACATTATTAAATCCTCTCCAATAATTGATGAAGAGCTTACTGGAATTTTTCATCTTGCTTCCCCAGCATCTCCAAACAAGAAAAGCCAAACTAGCTACATTAATTTTCCTATAGAAACTCTACTCGTTAATTCACAGGGTACTTTTAACCTTTTAAATTTGGCGAAAGAAAAAAACGCAAGATTCTTATTTGCTTCTACTTCAGAAGTCTATGGTAACCCTCTTGTAAGTCCTCAGCCCGAGACTTATTTTGGAAACGTTAACCCAAATGGAATTAGATCGGTTTATGATGAAGGAAAAAGATTTGGTGAAGCAATGTGTATGGCATTTTTCCGAAAGTTTGGACTGGACGTAAGAATAATGAGAATTTTTAATACTTATGGGGATAAAATGCAGAAAAGCGACGGAAGAGTTGTGTCCGATTTCATAAATCAAGCACTGGAAGGAAAACCGATAACTGTTTTTGGGGAAGGGGCACAAACCAGAAGCTTTTGTTTTATAGACGATTTGGTTGGTGGAATTATAAGCTTTATGGAAAAACCCGATATTGCAGGAGAGGTGATAAATTTGGGAAATCCAGTTGAATATAAAATAATTGACCTAGCAAAACTTGTAAAAGAATTGACAGGAAGTAATTCCGAAATTGTTTTTGAACCTTTGCCTGAAGATGATCCTCTTCAAAGAAGGCCGGATATTACAAAAGCAAAAAATTTGCTGGGATTTGAGCCTAAAGTGCTTCTTGAAGATGGACTAAGAAAAACGATAGAATATTTTAAGAGTATATAAAATTATGAAAGTTGTTGTAATTCTGCCGACATATAACGAAAAAGAGAATTTAGAAAAAATTATCCCTCTTTTGGAAGAAGAAGTATTTCCTAAGGTTCCAAATCACGAAATGCATATTCTTGTAGCAGATGATTCTTCTCCGGATGGAACAGCCGATGTGGTTAAAAAATTAATGGAGAAATGGAAAAACCTCCACCTTAACACCGGTGAAAAAAAAGGATTAGGAGCAGCTTATATTCGAGCAATGAGATATGGAATTGAAAGCTTGGGTGCAGAAGTGTTTTTTGAAATGGATGCGGATGGACAACATGATGCCACTAAAATTCCTGAATTCTTAAAAAAAATTGATGAAGGAAACGACATGGTAATTGGAACACGATACAGTGGGGGAGGTTCTATCCCCCAAAACTGGCCAATTCAAAGGAAAATCTTTTCTGTTTGTGGAAATCTGTTAGTGAGGTCAATTCTTATGCGGTTTTCAATTCATGATTGGACTGGCGGATATAGGGCGCTAAAAAAGGAAGTCTTCTTAAGGGAAGAAAAAGGGTTAGAGGCGTACCCGAGCTATACTTTTCAAATAGCATTTTTACATAAAACCTTAAGCAGCGGATTCAAAGTGGCCGAAGTTCCTTTCCATTTTGGTGATAGGGCTTTTGGGAAGTCAAAATTTCCTGCAATAGAATATATAATTAATGCTTTGACTTACGTAATAACAGCAAGAATAAAGGAGCTTTTAACAGGGTCTTTCGGCAAGTTTTTGGTAGTAGGAGGTTTGGGATTTTTTATCCAATTAATAGTTTATAGGCTCTTATTAAACGCTACAAAGTTTCCTTTGGGAATAGATAATATTTTAGCTGCACAACTTGCAATTTTTTCAAATTATAACCTTAATAATTTATGGACTTTTAAAGAAAGGCGCGCTTCCGGAGCGGGTTCATACTTATTAAAAATGGCAGGGTTCTTTGCCACGTCAAATATTGGAGTTATTTTGATTCAATCCGGAATAATTCAAGTTGGTGAATTTTTGTATGGTAGAAAATATCCGACGGTATATTTTGTAGTTGGAACCGCTGTCCTTCTAGTATGGAATTTTGCCATGTACTCTCTTGTTATCTGGAGAAAGAAGAAATGATTCTGGTAAGCTCTTCTGTTTTATGTTTTCAAACCTGAAAAAATTTTTTCCTCAAAATTTTGAAAGATTAACGGTCGTTTTTTTATTAGTTCTTGCAGCCTTTTTGCGTCTTTATAGAATTTCAGACTACATGACATTTTTAGGAGATGAGGGGAGAGACGTTTTGGTGGCCAAGCATATTTTGGAAGGAAATCTAACGCTTCTCGGGCCAAGAGCCTCAGCTGCCGATTTCTATTTGGGTCCAATATATTACTACTTTATGGCACCATTTCTTTACGTTTTCAGATATAATCCTGTGGGACCTGCGATAATGGTTGCACTTTTTGGAATAGCAACAGTATATTTGGTTTACAAGATCGGAAAGGAATTCTTTAACACAAAAGTTGGATTATTTGCGGCTTCTTTATACGCAGTTTCCCCGATTGTAATTGCCTATTCGCGGTCTTCCTGGAATCCAAACCCTATGCCTTTCTTTACTTTGTTGACTCTGTATTTTTTGTACAAAGGAGTAATTGGCAACAAAAGCAGGTTTTTTATTTTGTCGGGCTTGTTCCTTGGGATTGCCATGCAGCTTCATTATCTTTCGACATTTTTGGGAGCTATTATTTTTCTTTATATTCTTATTGCTGCCTTAAGGTTTAAGAAAGAATTAAAAAAGCTATTATTTTTCCTTTTCAAGCAATACGTATTAATATTTACGGGATTCGTAATAGGTTGGTCCCCTTTTCTGTTCTTTGAAGCAAGACATAATTTCCCGAACTTGAGAACAATTATTGATTTTATATTTAGTTCCGGAGACGTGACGAGTAAAGGAAATTTTCAAAGTATTGTTGGAGACGTTTTTTTCAGGCTTTTTGGCAGGCTCCTTTTTAATTTTCCTCCTTCTGAACCATGGCTCAAACCGGTTATTCCACTTCTATATTGGTTAATCATACTTTTGGGTTTTTCATGTTCGGTGATTCTTCTTTATAAACTTTTTAATTCAAAAAAAGAAGAATACTTAAAACTTCTTTTAATAACTCTTTGGTTTTTTGTAGGAATTTTGCTTTTCGGTTTTTACAAAAAAGGTATCTATGAT
>JAKAEH010000108.1 GCA_021825955.1 bacterium
AAAACTTATTTATAGTTTTAAATATAAACCATATTTGAGAGATTTAGAAAATTTATTATTGGAGTTATTTTATGAAAGTATTATTCAAAAAGAATTATTTATGAATCTAATAAAAGACGGAAATTGGGTAATAGCTTCTATACCTTTGTCAGATTCAAAATTACGGAAAAGAGGATATAACCAGGCAGAAATTTTAGCTTTTGGACTCTCGAAAATGCTAAATATTCCCCGAAAAAATCTATTAAAAAGAGTTAAAAATACAAAAGCCAGTTTAAATTAACTAAAAAAGAAAGAGAAAAAAATATAAAAGGGGCATTCATCTGTAATCAGAAATCAAAACGTGTTTCTGGTAGACGATGTTGTAACAAGCGGCGCAACATTACTTGAAGCAGCAAATATTCTTAAAAGGAATGGGGCGGAGAAGGTAATTGGTTTGACTTTAGCGAGGGATTAGCGATAGGGAAAGATGTTTCATCTTCAAGGGGAGTGTGTCTGTTATTAAGCATTAGCGTTGTTAATTCCAGCCTAATCCTTTCAAGTTCCGCTGCCTCTGCTTTATGCACGGGTTCATATATAACCTGTCTGGGTTTTTTTCTTTCAGGCATTACTTCCCTAACAAATTGTTTTGTTCCCTCTTTAACTCCCTCTTTAAAAGGGGTAAAAAGAACCTCTGCTGTATTCATATCGATATAATTCTAGGCAATAGTGAGGAGAAATGCTTGATAATAAGCTAACAAAATTCTGACAGCGCCAATAAAAAACCCTGAACATTATGTCAGGGTTTATGTGGAGATGTCCGAGAGTGACCCGGAGTCCAAGAAAACAAGTTAAAAACTTCTACAAGCTTATCCGATTTTTAAAAGTCACCCTGTTTCTTTCCAATCGGAAGGAAACGAAGCAAGGCCAAGGTTTAATAAGTTCTAATAAGGAACAAACCTTTTTCCTTATTGTTCTCCCGGCTAAAGTTGTGCCTTAAAAGTTCCACCGAGAGAGAACCTAAAAGACAGATCAATAAGCTTAAGCAGCTAGTGCGTAAGCAAACCGATCGCTAGGAAATAAATTTCTAGCATTTATTTTTTGATTATGTTTTACGGCTATTAATCAAAGCCGGCTTGCAGTTTTTAAAGTGCGAATCTTGTCGATGCAATGCATCCCCAATTGACGGAAATTATACCAAAAATGAACTCGAAATGTCAAGTTTTTTGCTTAAATATCCATTTCTTGCTCAAGCTCGCGTTCGATATCCTTTTTCTTTATTGCCTGTCTTTTTTCGTATTTTTTCTTTCCTTTGCCTAAAGCTAAGCCGACCTTGATAAAATGATTCTTTGTATATAAAGAAAGGGGGACGATGTTTAAATTTTCACCGTCCATCTTTGATTTTAAAGCTAATATTTCCTTTTTGTGAAGCAGAAGTTTTCTGGTTCTTCTCTCGTCGTATCCCTCTGTTCTTGCGTTTTGATAAGGAAAAATTTTAGCATTCAAAAGATAGGCTTCGCTTCCGATTATTTTTACAAAACTTCCTGTCAAATCGGCTTGTCCAAGCCTTATGGCTTTGACTTCCGAGCCGGATAAATTTATTCCCGCCTCAAAGCGTTCAAAAATATCGTAATCATAAAATGCTTTTCTATTGGTTATTTTCATAGTTTGACTTTGCTTCATAGTCATAATAAGCCAATCATACTTCAAAAGAGGCTAAATGGCAATTTCCTATTGATAATAAAAGATGGATAGATTATAAATGTTGAAATGGCATTTTTAGAGTTATCTCCTCATATTTCTACTGCCGAAATTCCAAATGAGTTCCGTATAGACCAAATAGAAAGACAAAGGCTTCTTTCGTTATCTTTTTATAGTAAGAGCGACTTTCCCCAACTTCTTAGAAAACTTGAAGCAATAACAAATGGTAAAGTAATTCAAGGCAGAGAAGACTTGAGTCCTGTAGAAACTATTGTTCAATGGCCGCTAAATGAAGAGAGTGTGGTGGTAAGTTTTTTTTGGGGAAGGGAAGATGCAGAAAGAAAAGAATATACAGATAGCGTTTTAGGAATAGAGACTATGCCGGACGGTACAATATATGTTCACGGCGGAGGAATGTTTTTAGATGAAAGATTTCCCTTTGGTTCTTCTGTTCTTTTGCCTTCGGAGTGGAATGGGAATAGGGATATTCAGCTAAAAGCACTGCAGAAAGCTTTTTTATCTCCTAAAATTTTAGATCAGGGTGAATATGAACCTAGCAGATACGAGCAAAATTTTGTTACTTGATATCTATCTGATAAATTTTTCCGCCCGATAAAACATAAATCTTTTTATCCGTTTCCAAAACTTCGAAGTCGGAAGCATTTTTTAATACTGACGATTGATATTGAGCTTTATAAGCTCCTGTTTTGTCAAGAACTACAATTCTTGAGTTTCCTTTATCTAAAATATAAATATTGCTAAAATCAACTGTAGTTGAGATTCTAATTGGAGAAGAGAGGCCTTTATCGATTCCGGAAATTGAAAAATTCTCCGAGCTTCCTTTTGTAAATTTTTCTATGGATCCGTCGGAGAACAAAATCCAGATTGAGCCGTCAATAGTAAGCGCAGTTGCGTTTGAAAGGTCAGGGGATACTCCGCTTGCAAAATACGAAGCTTTTGAAAAACCTTCGGAAGTTTGGACAAATTTATTTATTTGTTTTCCGTCTTTGTCCAGAACATAAAGATTTCCATAATATACTCCCAAACCTCCTATATTTTTGGGTAAGTCGGAAGATTTTATGATAACTTTTGCATTTCCTCCGGCTTTTGGCAAAGAGGATATTCCGTTGGAATCCGAAAAGTATATATTTTTATCGTCCTGGGTAAAATAAGAGGCATTTGGATTCTTTATTTCCGAAGCCAAAAGTTGGCTAGTATTACTGTCAACTTGATTTGCAGAAACAGACGTAACGCCCGAGGAAGAATTAAGCGCTTGGTTTACTTTATCCAAAAGAGCAAGAATTTGTTTCTCTTGAAGAGAGTCTTTGGAGAATTTTGATTTACCGTCCTCGAGAATTTTTTGAGATGCCTGAAAACTGTCATGTGCAAGGTTTTGATTTAGCCCCAATAAGCTTTCTCCTTCGTCATATTTTTTCTGGGCCTGAGGGTAAATTTGTGCAAAAAGGGCCTGAGTTTTGGCATCATTTTGTTTTTTATTGGCAAAGAAAATGCTGGCTACAAAAACGACTGCAATAATAATGGCTACAGTTAAGAATAATTTCTTGGAATGAGTAAGACTTTCGGTTTTGGGAATTTTAATTTTTCCCCAAAAAGGAAGAATAAAATTTTTAACTTTAAATAAATAATTTGATGACCTTACCTCTATCGGAGCACTTGGAAATTCTTCTTTTCCTATTTCTATTATTGGCTCCTCTTCCTCTTCCTTTTTTGGCCCCTCTTCTATTATCTGTTCTTCTTCCGGAACCGTCTCTATTTTTGGAGATTTATAGGAGATAACTATTGCAGCTGCTCCTGATTGTTCTTTTTCGTGGGAATGCAATTTTGGAGCAAGGGTTTCGGCAACTTCGCTTGGCGGTTGGTGGTCTATTGAAGATGAAACAACTTCGGAGGGGAAAATATCTGTAAATTGCTTTGTCTGAAGTACAATAATGTCGTCATTTTGTAAAAATCCGGAGGCTGCTTTTATCGAGGAAGAAGGTCCTTCTTCAACGTGTAATATTGTTCCGAATTTATCGTCTCTTTTGATATCAACCTTTCCTTTTCCCAAAACAAAAGCGTAAAGAATGTTGTTTACTACAGCTCCTATTACAAACGAACAAAAAATATCTTCGGGGATTTTTTTGGAGGTTACCAAAACGGCGTTTTTAATTGATTCAAGGTCCTTTGTCTCAAGGCTATAAAACTCCTGTTCAAGATTGTCCAGAATCTCTTTTCCTAAAAGGTTTAGCGCATCTTTTTCCTCAAGTTCCTCTTCATTTTTCTCAAGAGAGAGTACTGCGAAAAGTTTACCTGCATTGTAGGCCTGTGCCCAGGAGAAAAGGGTAGGATTTGCAACAATTTTTGCAAAAGTTACATTCGTTTCGGCCATTTTCTATAGTATAACTTAAACTTTGAAAAAAGCAAAACTTATCTTTGTTCAATATTAAATAAAGGACCCACAATTTGAATATTTGATGGTGCTCTTAAGTCAAAATAATTTTTAAAATCGGAGCCGTTTATATTGGCGCT
>JAKAEH010000109.1 GCA_021825955.1 bacterium
TTTTACAGATTTTATCAAGTTGACAGAGCAAGATCACATGGAGGAGCTGGCCTGGGTTTATCTATTGCCAAATGGATTGCCGATTCACACAAAGCCGAAATTATCGTAAAAAGTAATCCGGGAAAAGAAACTTCATTTAAAGTAATCTTTAATTCTTAAACTACTGGACCGGGGCCGGGTTAGTATCATTTGACTGACTGTTTAGCTGCTGATCAGCGCTATTTAAATCACCACTAAGACTATTTAGGCTGTTATCTATTTGCGTACTTTCGCTATCTAATGAGGAGTTGTTTGAATTTTGTGCATTAGGAGTAGATGAAGGCATATTATTTTGAGAACCAAGCGAAGAAGAGGAAGTTGGCTGGGCGGTAGCAGCATTATAATTTTGACTTAGCATTCCTCCTGTTTTTAATTTTTTGTAGGCAACAAATCCGCCTACCAAAATCAAAACTACAACCAAAGCGGCTGCAATTAAAATAGTTTTGTTAGACGAAAAACTTTTCATATCTTTGCCTCAAACTTATTAAAATCTTATATAAATAAAATGAACAGAAAATGAATACTTGTAAAATGATTTTTTTACTATATAATTTTAATTTGTGGGAGTTGAACAGAAATTCGTCCAGATACAACAGGAAAAAGTGAAACCACTCCGCCGCCCTGACATAAGACATAGTCTTCCTCCTGAAATCCGCAAACTATCCGAAACAGCAGAAGAAGAAATGAATGCCGCCGAAGAATTTTTATCAGCAACCGGAATAAAACTTGCGTTATTTGAATTTAATCAGGACTTACTGGGAAACATAGGAAGAGTAACAGCAGGCAGTATGTTTCATTATAGCGAAGACGGAGAAGGACGAAAACTTGTTTATCACTCTAATCTGATATTAACATGGGGAAATTCCGATACAAATTATTCGCTTGTAGTAGGAGTTGACGGAAACTTGATGGATACATTCGAGGATGAATATGGAGGAGAAGATTACACGAAAAATTTAACCCTAAGACTATTCCAAGGAAATAGACCCGGAATCATAGACCGGCAAATAGGCCCTTGTATAGACTTCGGCAGTAAATTTGATATTTACGATCCTAATAGCTTAAACGACTCGAGCGTAATAGACCAAATTGAATCGGAAAAAGACGTGGATAAGTATATAGAAATGGGTGATAAGGAAGGAACCAAAAATCTGGGAGGAAACGTCTATAAAAATTGGGTAGAAGCAAATATTGCCGGATTTATATCCTTTATGCAAAGAGAAATGCAAAAGAGCCCTCTTCCTCCGGCAGCCTCTTGACAGCTAAACTGTAAGTGATAGCATATTAGTGTGAGGAGTTTTTTGGATAAATACGAAAAAGTAATAGTTGTTATAGTTCTTCTATTTGTTGGTTTATTTTTATATACAAAACTTGCAGGTCCCATTCCTTTCTACGTAAATAGTGTTAATACAAACAATGCAGATTTGTTCAGCGTTGACGGAACAGGAACAGCAACGGCAGTTCCCGATACGGCAGTAGTAAACATAGGAATAACACAAACAGCAACGGCAGTAACAGATGCCCAAAATAAAACTAACCAAATTGCAGATAAAGTAATTCAAGATATTAAAAGCTTGGGAATAGACGCCAAGGATATAAAAACAACAAATTATTCAGTTACTCCGAATTATTCTTCAAGCGGTCCCGAGCCACTTGTTCCGTCAACAATGCCGCAGGGTTATCCGGCAAGACCCCCGAGCCAACAGCAGATAATAGGCTATACTGTTACACAAAATTTGGAAGTAGATGTAAAGCAAACAGATAAGATAAATAAGGTTATAGACACAGCAACGGCCGACGGAGCAAATTTAGTAGGACAGGTAAGCTTTAGCTTTAGCGACGATATGAAAACAAAATTGGAGAACCAAGCCAGAGCAGATGCAATAAACGATGCCAAAACTAAAGCACAAAGTTTAACGGAGTTATCCGGGATACATCTTGGCAGATTGGTAAATGTAGTAGAGTCAAACAACGTAAGGCCATGGCCGGTTGCATATATGGGAACAGGAAAGGCTGCAACAGACTCCAATCAAACGCCTACAAACGTTACCCCGGGAGAAAGCACTGTTTCGATAACCGTAACGTTATCCTACCAGACATATTAAAATTTTACCCCAAAGGAATAAGAACAGAACCGAATATTTTACTGCATTCCTCCCAAAGATTTGTACGCGTAAGAGATAACCCCGTACCCGATTTATCACCGGTAAAAATCCTTTCTGCATTAAATACCGCCCGGTATGGGCCTAAGTCCAAATATTGTTTAATGTTTGGGGCCACTTGAGCAGCCATTGCTGCTGCTTCCCGGGCATCGGTTTTATTTCTTGTTTTTATACTCTGCAAATATTCAAGTCCCTTAAAAGCATTAGCAACAAAATTTTCCGGCCACATCCGGACATTTCTTTGCCATCCTCCAACATAGGGGTAGGACCCTCCGTTAAAAGCTACGGTGCTGTTTGACGCACCTGTTTCGCCTTCGTGGTTAATCCATAGTAGATACCAGTCTATATTAAATTTATCTCCAACAGCTTTATAAATAGGGTAATACATTTTAATATCCGCAATATCTTTTTTGTTGAAAATCTCGGGATGACTTTGGATCTCAAAAACAACATTTTCAAAAGGAGTATTTAGGTTGGCATCTTCTAATTGTTTTCTTGCTTTGTTGGCGGGAGCCTCCGGGGGAACAGGGGAGGGAATAGTAACGCTAAACGTATTACCGGGACCCCACTCGTTATCCTGTAAATCTTTATCCTGTATGACAAGAGCTTTAAAGTCTTTTTGGGGATATGGAACATATTTATAAGCTTCCTCTCCTGTAGCCATGCTCCCCTTAACACCCACTGCAACAGAAGCGGCTAAAGCCGTACCTATAACCAGGTCTCTTTTTCTTATAATAAATCTTTGTCTTGACGGTTCTTTTTCCATAAGTACTAGATACCTATTATGTAGGTTCAAATATTGAAAATGAGCACGCTTCGGGGAGAAACCTGATTAATTATAAGCTATTTTCGGGTTTTTGGCAACCCCATAAACCCTATTTATTGCCTGAATGGAAAGTTTTGTGGACGTTTCTTAGCTGCGGATTGGTAATATGGGTATAAATTTGAGTAGTGGCAATGTTTTTGTGTCCGAGCATTTCCTGGACACTTCTTATATCCGCTCCGTTAAAAAGAAGGTCTGTTGCGAATGAATGTCTTAAGGTATGAACCGTAGCATCAACTGGAATCCTTGCTTCTCTTACATATTTTTTAACAAGCCTTTCAACGCTTCTTGCAGTAAGTCTCATTTTTTCTCCGTTATTTTCTTCATTTACCGAACCGGAGTATCTTATAAATAGGGGTTTGAATCTATCTTCACGCTTATCAAGGTATCTTTTTATCCATTCTGCTGCTCTGTCGGATATAAAAACAAGCCTTTGCTTTCTTCCTTTTCCTATTACACCAAATTCACGCCTTTCAAGGTTAATTTGGTCGCGGTTAAGACTTACCAATTCCGAAACACGAAGTCCGGTGGAGAAGAGGAGCTCGATAATAGTTCTATCCCTAATTCCTTCTTCCTTTGACGTGTCGGGAGCCATTACAAGTCTATCAACTTGTTCTTTATTTAAGAATTTAAGATTTTTGCTTTCCGCTTTCGGCAAGTCTATTTTGGAAGGCTCCAAAGTTACGTGGTCATTTTTAATAAGAAACCGTAAGAAAGAGCGAAGGGCAATAACATAATAGTTTTGTGTTATACGCTGAAGCGTTAATCCTTTTTGGTCAATCCTATTTGACAGATATACGCGGTATTTTCTGACCATCGATAAATCCAGGTCTTTTATCTCTTTTCCGGGGTGTTCGGATACATACCATTTTTCAAAAATTTCAAGGTAATGCCTGTAATCGCGAATTGTTAATTTACTGCAGTTTTTTTCAATCTCAAGATATTCGAGAAACTCATCCGTCAATTTTCCGAGTTCGCTTTTTGTTTTATTTTCTTCCATATATTTTAGCCTAAATGAGGCTCCATTCTACGACGTGATTAGTATATTGTGTTCTCTTTTTTTAAACTTGTCAACATATCCTATAGGATTGATTATCTTCTTTATCCTTTGATATAATACCGTTTATGGGTAAAGAGAGAGAAACAGTTAAAGCTTTGGAACAGGA
>JAKAEH010000110.1 GCA_021825955.1 bacterium
TAATGCCTAGTGGTAGGCATACAGCTTAACGGATAAAAGCTACCCCGGGGATAACAGGCTGATCGCATCCAAGCGTCCACAGCGACGATGCGGTTTGGCACCTTTTGTTAATTTACATTGGGGCGCCTACAAAGTAATTTGTAAGTCTGATTATTCTAAAAAACGCATTTAGAGAGTGCGTTAGAATAAAAATTTACTAGCTAAAATCGGTGAACTCCTTCTGGCTTGAACAGCCATCAGGACAATACCGAGGTCGCCTTTTAGGCGACCGTATCGACTGGAGGTCCGATGCAACATCGGACTGAAGATAGAAGTTAAAACCCTAAGTTTAATCGAAGGGAAA
This sequence comes from bacterium, assembly GCA_021825955.1. The sequence goes on from JAKAEH010000110.1 coordinate 344, forward strand.
TCTATAACTTTTATAAAAGGCTAGCCCCCTACACATTCAAGAATGTGAGGGGTGAAGGTATAGTCAAGGCTTTTGGTAACAAAAGTATACGACAGCGATGTCGGCTCATCGCATCCTGGGGCTGGAGAAGGTCCCAAGGGTTGGGCTGTTCGCCCATTAAAGCGGTACGCGAGCTGGGTTCAGAGCGTCGTAAGACAGCTCGGTCTCTATCCTGTATAACCGTCGAGATTTGAGGAGAGTCGTCCCTAGTAAGAAATTGCTCTTTACTGCAGTAATGCAGTATCGAAATTGGCTAATAACGGTGAAGTCCTAGTGGCTTGAGTTTAAATTTAGTCCTATGTTAAACTCTAATAACAATGTCAAAGGATAATACCGTGGGAAGTCGGTTTAAAAGACGGTAGATGATAGAGGATGGAAGATGGGTTTTGAAGGTAGAAAATTGAAGATGGAAATCAATCTTCAAACTTCTATCATCAATATTCTATTTTCTATTTTCCATCATCTATCGTCAAAATAACTTGACCCCGTAACGACTGATATAGAAGGTATCGTAAATTCGAAATTTAAGCCTTTTATTATACGCCAACCACGTTTATTTTAAACGCGGAAGATATAGTCTGATCCTTAGAGTAATCTGAGAAAACTAAATGACGAGAGGACTGGGATGAGGGAATCCCTGGTGTGCCAGTTGTTTCTGAATAAGAGCATTGCTGGGTAGCTATATTCCCAACTGATAACCGCTGAAAGCATCTAAGTGGGAAGCAGCCTCCAAGATTAGATCTCATTCCCACCCTTTCTGTTGAGGATTCAGCTTATTGCTGTTATCGTCCATGGAAAGGGTGGGATGAAACCCCTTGTAGATAACGAGGTTGATAGGCGGGCAGTGTAAGCACTGCAAAGTGTTGAGCTTACCCGTACTAATGGTTGAAAGGTAGATTATAAATAGACTATTCTTCTCTTCACTTTCAAGGAGCCAAGAAGTTTGGCGACGCAGTCCTCCTAAGACTGCTCCATGAGCCGCACTACGAATAGTAGTTAAGGCGAATGGTAAAGTCAGGAGGATGAGTCAATTGATTAGCATTTTGAAAATTAAATTCTCTCGGTGTTTTTAGCGCGATGGTACTACCCTTACCCATTCCGAACAAGGAAGTAAAACGTCGCAGCGCCTACGATACTAACGAATGTTGGGACAATAGGTCAATGCCGAGAGATTTTTTTATGGGAAAAATTGTGGTATATTACAACTAATGTTAACAAAAACATTAAGAAATTATTTGCCTCTTATTTTTATTATTCTCCTTGCTTTATTTTTGCGGGTTTTATGGCTTGATAAGGTTCCAAATGCTGTCGGGGGAGACGAGCTGACATATATTATCAATGCAAAAGCAATGTTTATTTCCGGAACCGATATTTCCGGAACCTGGAATCCTTTAACCGGTTTTATTTTTAAATATCCTGCTTATACAACTCCTCAAGCAGAACTTCCGTATTTTCTACTTGCTCCAATTGTTGGATTATTTAATTTTTCACTTTTTTCAGTCCGAATAATTTATGTACTCTTAAGTGTATTTTCTGTTTATCTTATATATCTAATCTCAAAACAATTATTTAACAAAAATGTTGGGCTTGCAGCTTCTTTTATTACGGCGATAAACCCATGGTCTATTTATATGGCAAGAACAACATATGAAAATACACCTGCGGTTTTTTTCTATCTATTAGGATTTTATCTGCTTCTTGTTTTAACAAAAAGAAAAATCCTTCTTACAATTCCTATTTTTTTCCTGACTTTTTATTCTTATGTCGGTACAAAAGTAAGCTTTCTTCCGTTTGTCTTAATAATCGTTTTATTTTCATATTTATTTGTAAATAAGAAAAAATATGGTAGAGAATATGCTACAGTTTTAATTTCCTGCACTCTTTTAATTATTCTTTTTGCGTTTGCGGTTTTTTCAACTTCAGGCCCGTCAAGAGTAGGAGAACTTATCAGTTTAAATTCTCCGGAAATCTCAAAACAAGTCGATTATGTTCGAAAAGTGTCCATACAGAATCCTTTTACGGGTATATTTGAAAATAAAATAACAATTTTTTCTAGAATTGTTCTTACAAAACTTTTTAAATCCTTTTCTTTTGATTATCTTTTTGTGTATGGAGATAATTTTTATTCTATTTTAAGACATGGATTTTTTTATGTTTTAGATGCTTTGTTTTTGTTAATTGGCTTTGCAGCAGCTTACACTTTTAAAAAACGGGTTTTCTTTCTTTTATTCTCTTTGACATTAATTGGAGCTTTGCCCCAACTTCTTTATTCCGCAAGAACAGATAATTTCTCCATACATCTTTCTCTTACCTTTGCCCTAATTCCGGTTTTTATTGGAGTCGGCCTTTGGGAAACAGTCAATTTAATAAAAAACAAAGTATATTTTTATTCGTCATTGATTATAATTGGGCTTTTATATCTATTCTTGGTTTTTAATTTTCTTAATATTTATTTCTACCAGTTTCCTTTAGGAGGATATTTTGATTTTCATGTGAGGCTCTTATCAAAATATGCTTCTTTAGCAGAGCAAAACGGGCAACCTGTTACAATTTATTCCCCAAGTGCCCCGGACATATTTAAAAAGTATCTTTTTTACAGTAATAGTTATAACAAAGATACATATCTTAAAGTAAGATCTGTTTATAAAGCAGATAAATTTGATTTTGGACGTCTTAAGTTTAGAGGATGCGATAACACAATTGACCCAACCGCAAGCAACGGTTTAATAATTTATGATTTTAATTGCGGGGCATTAAAGAAGGATTATAAACATATTGCCATTCCAAGACTTTCCGATGGGGGACAAAGCTACGAAATATTTAACGACAAAGTTTGCAGTGGTCTAAGTTTAAAACCTTATCCATATGGTCTTAAAATAGATGATTTTGCAATAGAAAATCTTTCTCCGCAAAAGTTTTGCGAAACTTTTATAACAAACCCCTAGGCTTTTTTGCCGATGACGACACAGTAGGTGAATAGGTCTATTGGGCCAAAATAAAATCTTGTCATTTTAAATCCTCCCGCTTTTAAGACTTCGCTAACTTGCTTTTTAGATTCAATAAGTGATATTTCGTCGGGATGAAGCCTAATATTTCTTTTTAGAATATTATTTAAAATAAAATGCGTGGTGTTTAAAAATGCCACAGAAATTCCAAATTTTGGAGGCCAAAAAAGTACAATTTTACCGTCTTTTTTTAAAACTCTTTTAAATTCTTTCAATATTTTAATATCTTCGTCTTTTGTAAAATGTTCCATAACCCCCAGGTTATAAATTCCATCATATGTTGCAGTTTTTGCGGGAATGTCAAAAATACTGGCAAGCATTAAATCCGCTTTGGTTCCGTTATAAACTTTATAAAGTTTTAAAGCCTCTTTTGAAAGATCCAGTGCGGTTATTTTATATTTATCAATAAGGTCTTCGTCGACCTGTCCGGCGCCTGATCCCGCATGCAAAAGTTTTGCTTTTCTTTTAAATTCACTTTCTATAAAATGATTTAGAGCCCTTTTTATAATAAATTGTCTGTAAAAACTGGCAATACCACGGTAAATAGTTTGGGATTTTGTTTTTTTCTTTGTCCAGTACTTGTCCCATTCTTTCTCTTCCCTTAATCTTTTGGCGTAAGTCATTTTGAGAGTATAAGCTATTTTTCTTTCAAAATCCAGAAGTTGTACGAGATGAGGCGTATTACCTCACATAAGAAACACGATATCTCGATAATCGTTGCCTCATTTAAAATCACTATACTCAATTGAGACAGATTACCGATCAGCCGGCATTTAACTGATCGGTAATTTCCTGTATAGCT
>JAKAEH010000111.1 GCA_021825955.1 bacterium
GTTTTTTACAGCTCTCCATAAGGCTAATCCCTTCCAGAGCAGTGACCACAGAAACAAAATAAAAATAAGAGCCGCAGGTATTTGCCCAAAGTTATATAAACTGTTCATTAAGTTAATTCTATAACTAGAGAAAAAACTTTGCAATAGAGAGGAAACTTGATAGAATAAGTATGTGAAAATAGGGATTTTTGATCCTTACCTTGATGATTTAGGCGGCGGAGAGAAGTATATGATGACTCTTGCCGAGTGTTTATCAAAAAATCATGAGGTTTATATATTTTGGGACAACAAAAAAGACATAGACGAACTTCTTAACAGATTCACCATAGATTTTTCCAAAATAAAACTTGCTAAGAATATTTTTGCTTCGGATTTCGGTTTTACAAAAAAATTATTAGAAAGCAGAAAATATGATGTAATAATAGTTCTAAGTGACGGAAGTATTCCTTTTCTTTTTTCAAAAAAAACTTTTCTTCATGTACAGCAGCCCATTCAAAAAGTTGAAAAAAATTTAAAAACAAAAATCAAGCTTCTAAGAATAAGCGCAACAATCTATAATTCCGAATATACAAAATCCTTTAACGGTTCAAAGTTTACAAAAAAATCAAAAATAATTTATCCTCCCGTAAATATGTATCCAAACAACAAGAAGAAAGAAAATATTATCTTACATGTAGGACGATTCAGGGTAAAAAATATATCGGGAATTGATGATTACAAAAAACAAACTGTTATGGTTAAGGCATTTAAGGAAATGGTAACAGAAGGCCTAAAGGACTGGGAGCTTGTAATGGCGGTCAGCGTAAGGGAGGGTGAGAGAGAAAAGCTTGAAGAAATGATTAATTCGGTAAAAAACTTTCCTGTAAAATTTATTATTAATTCTTCGAACGATGCTCTGGAGGAAATATATTCAAAAGCTAAAATTTATTGGCATGCATCGGGATTTGGAGAAGATTTGGATGAAAATCCCCAGTTTGCGGAACACTTCGGAATTTCTACAGTTGAGGCAATGAGTGCCGGAGCAGTACCGGTAGTAATTAATGCCGGCGGACAAAAGGAAATTGTTACAGACAAAGAAACAGGACTTCTTTGGGAAACCGTTGATGAATTAAAGTCAAAAACATTAAAATTAACAAAAGACAGTAATTTGTTAAACGAAATTTCAAAAAAAGCTTTAATATATGCAAAAAATTTCAACAAGGACAGATTTTGTAAAGAAGTAAATGAGGTAATATCACAATGAAAAAATTTTTACCTTTAATAGTAATTTTTATTGTTTCTTTGTCATTCTTTTGGCAATTTTTAATAAAAGGACTTTTGCCTATTCCTTCGGATACAATTGTAGGTCTTTATTATCCTTTTAGAGAGCTTTACCAAAAAACAAATCCAAATGGTCTTCCTTATAAAAATTTTCTGATAACAGATCCTGTCAGACAAACTTATCTATGGAGGAATCTTTCCGTTATTTCGGAAAAAAACAAAGAGCTTCCTCTTTGGAATCCGTATAATTTTGCGGGTGCTCCTTTACTTGCAAATTTCCAGTCGGCAGCCCTTTACCCTTTTAATTTACTCTTTTTTGTTTTACCGTTTTCAATTTCGTGGAGTATTTTAATCTTGCTTCAGCCTTTCTTAGCGGGAATATTTTTGTATTTTTATTTAGATAATATAAAAATTAAAAAAGAAGCTGCTATATTGGGTGCCTTATCTTTTTCATTCAGCGGATTTTTTGTTGCATGGATGGAATGGGGTACAGTATTAAATACGGCCTTATGGCTTCCTCTGGTTCTTCTCTCTATCGATAGGATTTTTCGGCAATCAGAAATCCGCAATCAGAAATCAAAAGTATTTTGGTCGGCGGTTTTCGTTGTGTCTTTGGTTTTTTCATTTTTTGCCGGGCACCTGCAGACATTTTTCTATTTATCTATTTTATCTTTTGCATATTTCCTTGCAAGATGGCTGCAGTGCGGAAGGAATTTGCGCACTTTGGGAATATTTGTAATTCTTACCTTTTTGTTTTCAATTTTGACTATTATCCAATGGCTTCCAACGTTTAACTTCATTCTTCTTTCGGCGCGTAACGTTGATTTGCCCGGATATACCCAACCCGGCTGGTTTATACCCTGGCAAAATCTTATCCAATTCTTAGCACCGGATTTTTTTGGGAACCCGGCAACGCTTAATTATTATGGAATATGGAATTATGCTGAATTTGTAGGATATATAGGAATTTTCCCTCTTATCATTGCTTTTTATGCGATGTTTTTTAGAAGAGACAAAAAAACTTTGTTCTTCGGTACGGTATTCTTTTTATCCTTATTTTTGGCCCTGCCCACATTTTTTGCAAAAATTCCGTTTAAACTTAATTTCCCTTTTATTTCAACAGCTCAACCAACAAGGCTTTTGTTTGTTACGGATTTTTCGCTTAGCATTCTTGCAGCCTTAGGCTTGGATTATTTTATTTCCATCAAAAATAAAAAATCTATTCTTTATATTCTCGGGGCATTCGGATTTTTATTTGCCGATTTTTGGGGGTTTATATTGGCTGCCCACGGACATCTAATTACGCCGGAGAATTTAATTGTTGCCAAACAAAATCTTATCCTTCCCACAATACTTTTTATAATAGTATCGTTACTTTTGCTGTTACCGTTGGTATTAAAAGGGAAAATAGGCAAAACTAAAATTTCATACTTATTTATTATTTCTTGTTTCTTAATTCTGATTACGGTTTTCGACCTTTTCAGATTTGGATGGAAATTCGAACCATTTACAAACAACAATTATTTGTTTCCGTCAGCGCCTGTTATATCTTATTTGAAAAACCAAAATCCGATGCAGCCTTTTAGAATAATGTCTACAGATTCAAAGATACTCCCGCCCAATTTCTCAATTATGTACGGAATACAAACATTGGATGGATATGACCCTCTATATCTTGAAAGATACGGAGAACTGATGGCAGCAGCGGGCAGGGAGTCTCCAAATATAAATCCCCCTTTTGGGTTTAACAGGATAATAACACCGCAGAATTATCTTTCCAGAATAATATCCTTTATGAATATTAAATATGTATTGAGCATGGAGGAGATAAAAAATACAAATTTTAATCAGGTCTTTACAGATGGGACAGTAAGGGTGTACGAGAATAAAACAGCATTACCCAGAGCATTTTTTGTTTCTAATACTTTATTGGTAAATTCTCGTAAAGATGCTATAAATTCGATGTTTGAAGTAAATTATCAATTAAATGATAGGGCAGTTGTAGAAAATGTTTCTAATGCAGAAAAAAACAATTTTAAATCTCATTGGATCCAGGGAGAGGTTTTGATTACAGACTATGAAAGTAATAAGGTAATTATAAAAACCCAAAATCAGGATAAAGGGTTCTTGGTTTTAACCGATAGCTATTATCCAACGTGGCATGCGACAGTAGACGGAAAAGAAACAAAAATTTACCTTACGGATTTTAATTTTAGAGGCGTTATTATTCCTAAAGGAGAGCATAGGGTAGAGTTTTACGATTCATTATTCTAAATTTATTTGTTTAAGTTTTATAAATATGGATATAAGCATAGTAATTCCTAATTTCAACGGAGAAAAACTTTTGGAAAAAAACTTACCAAAAGTTATTGAAGCTATTAAAAACTATAAAGGAGGGAAAGCAGAAATTATCGTAGTGGATGATGCTTCAACCGATGAAAGCAAGGCATACTTAAGAGCGCAGAAAGAAATTATTTTTCTTGAAAACGAGAAAAATTTTGGTTTTTCTTCAACTGTTAACAATGGAGTAAAAAAAGCTTCGGGAGAAATAATAATTTTATTAAACACGGATATTGCGCCGGAAAAAGATTTCCTGGAGCCCCTTCTAAAACATTTTCAAGACGAAAAAGTTTTTGCGGTAGGGTGCATGGACAAAAGTATAGAAGGAGATAAAACAGTTCTAAGAGGAAGAGGACTGGGAGAATGGAAAAGAGGGTTTCTTGTTCATAGGCGGGGAGAAGTCGACAGGACTAATACGCTTTGGGTAAGCGGAGGAAGCGGGGCATTTAGAAAATCCATATGGGAAAAATTCGGAGGATTAAACGAGCTTTATAACCCTTTTTATTATGAAGATATAGATTTATCATATAGGGCTCTTAAATCCGGATATAAAGTTTTATTCGAGCCAAAA
>JAKAEH010000112.1 GCA_021825955.1 bacterium
GTTATTGGTCTTATTCTATTGGGCCGCTATTTTGAGGCAAAGGCAAAAGGACAAACCAGCGAGGCAATTAAAAAATTGATTGGACTTCAGGCAAGGACCGCACGAGTAGTTAGAGACGGAAAAGAAATAGATATTCCATTGGAGCAAGTGTTAGTAGGAGATACGATACGGGTCAGGCCTGGAGAGAAAATTCCCGTTGACGGAGTTATTCTTGAAGGAGAATCTTCAGTTGATGAATCAATGATTACCGGAGAAAGTATTCCCAGTGATAAAACTAAAGGAGATACTGTTGTTGGCGCGACCATGAATAAAACAGGAACATTCACCTATAAAGCGACAAAAATCGGAGGGGATTCGATGCTTGCTCAAATCGTAAAACTGGTTCAGGAAGCACAGGGAAGTAAAGCACCGATTCAACGTCTTGCTGATATCATTTCGTCTTACTTTGTACCGATTGTTATTATGTTAGCAATTGTTACTTTTGTTATATGGTATGTTTTTGTCGGCTCACTGTTGTTAGCACTTCTTAGTACCGTTGCCGTTCTTATCATCGCCTGTCCTTGCGCAATGGGACTTGCTACACCTACGGCAATAATGGTTGGAACAGGTAAGGGAGCGGAAAGCGGAATTTTGATTAAAGATGCGGCAAGCTTAGAAACTGCACATAAAATAAATACAATCATCTTTGATAAAACAGGGACTCTTACAAAGGGAAGCCCAGAAGTAACCGATACAATTTCAGTTAACAAATTAAAGGAAGACGAAATACTAAAGCTTGCTGCATCTATTGAAAAAGGTTCAGAGCATTCATTAGCAGAAGCAATTGTTAAGGAAGCGGAAAAACGGGAATTGAATATAGAGTCTGTTACAAAATTTAAGGCAATTGCAGGGCACGGTGTCGAGGGATTGGTTGGAAAATATCAAGTCTTTTTAGGTAATAGAAAATTGATGGAAAGAGAAAAATTATCTCTTCTATCAGTAAATACTGAAATTTCCAGATTGGAAAACGGGGGAAAGACAGTCATGATGCTTGCTGTTGATGGAAAATTAGCAGGACTTATTGCAGTTGCCGATACAGTAAAAGAATCTGCAAAAGAAGGCATAAAAGCACTACAAGGAATGGGTATAGAAACAGTTATGATTACAGGGGATAATCAAAGAACGGCGAATGCTATCGCACAAAGGGTTGGTATTACTAGAGTCTTATCGGAAGTATTACCTGATCAAAAAGAAGCCGAAGTAAGAAAAATTCAAGCAGAAGGGAAAAAAGTGGCAATGGTGGGAGATGGAATAAACGATGCGCCGGCACTTGCTGCGGCAGATATCGGTATTGCAATGGGTACCGGAACAGATATAGCAATTGAAGCAGCGGACATTACCCTTATTAATAAAGACTTACAGTCTGTTGCGCAGGCAATTAATCTTTCCAAAAAAACAATGAGAACAATTAAGATGAATCTTTTCTGGGCGTTTGGCTACAATATTATTCTAATTCCCGTTGCCATGGGAATTCTTTATCCGTTCTTTCATATTCTTTTAAGTCCAATTTTTGCTTCGGTTGCGATGGCAAGTAGCTCTATTTCCGTAGTTTCCAATTCTTTACTTCTAAAAAGAGTGAAAATTTAGATTAATAAGCTAATTTGCCAAATTTAAATTACAAAAGAATTGACATTCACAAAAACGAATACTACAATCTGTAGTGTATGCAGATCAAATCAATCAGCGAATTAGAACAGGTGGTAATGGATATTGTTTGGGAAATGAAAGGATGCTCTGTGCGGGATGTTGTAGAAAAATTAGTATCTACCAGAAAACTTGCTTATACTACAGTAGCAACGATTCTTCAAAGACTCTATGACAAAGGAATGGTCGAAAGAAAAGAGAATAAGCAAGGATATACGTACTATCCAAAATTATCTAAGCAATCCTACAGTAAAAAATTGGCAAAATCATTTCTTGGTAATTTCTTTAAATCCTATGGGAATACGGCCATTGCATCTTTCGCAGAAACAATAGACGAACTGCCGGAAGAAAAACGTAAGTATTTTTTGGAATTATTTAATAATCATGAGAAGAATAAGTAACCAATTAATATTATTTGGAAGTATTATAATCTTCTTAAGCTTGGGTATATTTTTTGCTTTACAGAAATTCCTAGCGTTACCTCTTACTAAAACTATATACTTATGTCAGTCGTTTATTTCATCAATGTTTTCGTTTCAAATTCCTCATTATTTATCATTTATTCCGTCTCTTATTTTATTTAGTATTTTATTAACCGTACTTTTTAAATTGATTTTTGCCTACAGACATGTTAATAAAACCAGAATAAGATTAACTACCTCTGTAGTTTCTTCTAAAAAGCTTGATAAAATATTAAAAAGACTAAAAATACTTGACAACACCCTTCTAGTTAAAGAAAACACGCCTTTTGCTTTCTGTTTTGGCATAAGACATCCTAAAATTTATATTTCTACGGCAATGTTAAAAATTACAGCGCAAAATGAGCTGGAAGCAATCTTGCTTCACGAGAGACATCATCTGCAAAAAAAAGATACGTTTACCATGCTTTTGGCTTCAATTGCTCAATCGCTATTCCCCTTCTTTCCGTTTATATCAGATTTGTTACTTAACTTTAAAATCGAAAAAGAACTTCAAGCCGATAGCGAAGTAATAAGACAACTCGGTACTTCAAAATCACTTATTTCCGCTTTAAGAAAACTTCTTAGTACCAAATCATACAATCTTGTTTTAGCGGCAAGCATTGCAGAGGGTGATACGCTTGAACCCCGCATTCAAGTTCTTTTGAAAAGCAAAGATTATGAAAAAAAATTCAGATTGAAGAATGTTGTAGTTAGTTTATTTTTTGTTGTTTTTTTTGGTTTACTTCTCCTTACTCCCGTTGAGGCAGTTAATCTACCGACACAAAAAGACAACACAACGATGATTTGCCTAGAAGGACAGGCTTGCGCAAATTGGTGCAGAAAGCATAATAGCGTTGCGCCATACAGTATTCACTATGGCTCAGAGGATAATACTTCATATAACTACTCGCCCCTTAAATAAAAAGATGAATTCTTAATTTCACATATAAACTTGAGGAAAAAGGTACTTGACAAGATGAATTATATTCTACTACACTATGTAGTATGATAGAAAGACATAAAGAACAATTATTTGAGAAACAGCTAAAAGCATCAACTTATTCTCTTCCTAAATTAGGTACAACACAAATTCTTATTATTACTCTTATTATCGCAGCATTTCTTCTTGGCATGCTTATAACAAAAGTACAATACCTAGAGCGCTCAGGATCTTCTGCAGCTACGGCAAATGCACCGGTTGCTCCTCAGGCGGCAGTTCCAAATCAACCTCAGGCGCCTGCTCCCGGACAAAAACAAAATGTTGCCGTTGGACACATAACGCCTATCGGCGATCCAAATGCAAAAGTAAAAATTGTTGAATTTGCCGATTTTCGCTGTCCTTTTTGTGACAAATTTTTTACAGATACGGAGCCGCAAATTATCAGTGATTATGTCAAAACAGGTAAGGCTGTTTTTTACTTCAGGCATTTTGAATTTTTAGGAGCTGCTTCAGTTGTTGCAGGAAATGCAGCGGAATGCGCAAACGAACAGGGTAAATTTTGGGATTTTCATGACTATTTATATAAAAATCAACCAAGTGAATCGGATACGTCTCTTTACACAACGGATAAGTTAACACAGATAGCGGGAACCCTTGGTATGAATACTACTCAATTCCAGTCCTGCTTGAGTGCCAACAAATATGACAAAAATGTATCTGATGATCTTGCTGCAGGACAAAAAGTGGGAGTCAATGGTACCCCAACCATATTTGTCAACGGTACGCCAATTGTAGGGGCGCAACCATATAGTGCATTTCAAACTGCAATAGAAGCCGCTTTAAAATAATATTATGAACTTGTTGACAATATTTATCACTGGGCTTATAACAGGTGGTCTTACCTGTATGGCTGTTCAGGGAGGGCTTTTAGCATCTACTCTTGCTCAAAGAGAAGAAGAAAAGCTTAAGAATGGTTTAAAAAGAGGCGGAAACGCTTTGCCTATTATTTCCTTTTTAGTTGCAAAGCTTATTGCATATACAGCTTTAGGCTTTTTGTTGGG
>JAKAEH010000113.1 GCA_021825955.1 bacterium
GCTACCGCAACTAATTGAACCCGATGAATGATCGCAAGAGCTTGCGGCCAGTGCTTTAGAACTTACAGAAAAGATAGAAATGAGGAAAATAAAAGCGCCAAAAAACAATAAAAACTTTTTCATCATTTAGATAATGTGTTTTTAGAATAGTTTTTTTATTGGCTGGTGTCAAGAGTTGAAATAGAGATTATTTAGTTGCCGCGCTATTTTTTGATAGAAGTTAAAAATTATAAATTGATATGCTATAATTTGCCCATGGTTTTATCAGATAAAGACATAAAAAAGGCGCTTAAAGAAGAAAGGATTAAAATTACACCTTTACCTGATTTAAAAGAGCAGCTCGGATCATGTTCCATTGATCTTCGCTTGGGTAATAAATTTCGTGTTTTTGATCATTCCAAGCACGGATTTATTGATCCTTCCAAAAAAGACTATTCAAACGAAATAACCCGTGAGATTAAAGTAAAAAAAGGTGGGCAGTTTATAATGCAGCCTGGGGATTTTGTTTTGGCAATGACCTTGGAAAAAGTAAGGATAGCGCCTGATTTGATGGGGAGATTGGAAGGACGCTCTTCTTTAGGCAGGCTTGGTATAGTTGTCCATTCTACGGCCTCAATTTTTGATCCGGGTTGGGATGGAAATCCTGTCTTGGAGCTTGGAAATTTAGGTAAAATGGCAGTTGTCCTAACTGTAGGGATGCGCATTTGCGCCATGACATTTGAGGAATTGTCAAGTAAAGCGGAAACTCCATACACTAATAGAAAATTTGCAAAATACAAATTCCAGTCATCTCCCTTAGAAAGTAAAATCCACGAGGATTAATTATGCAGTCTATAGAAAAAAGAGCGCAAAATAATGGAGGTCAGGATAATGGACGTTTAAGGCGTCTACGTGGTTCCACGACTGTTGAGTTACCTAATGGATCGATTCATATAAACACAGGTTCTAAGGTAGGACAAGTATTGCTTGAAAACATACTTAGTCTTCCGGCAGACTTAAAAATAAGAGGAGAAGAAAATCTTACGACTCTTAGGACTGTTTTAGATTGTAACAAGAGGCAACCTGATCAGGCGGTCGGAGTATGGGGAACATTGATTCATACAGGCCATTTAGATTTTCCGAAGGTGGTAGAGGCTATAGTAAAAGCAGGAGGAGAGGATTTTAGAGAAAGAATATTTTTGGCTATGGGAAATAGAGTTGATGGGACGCTTGGCGTTGGTTTTGCTTCGCGTTTTTATCCTTTTACTCGAACTCCTCAACCTTATGATGCGGAAGCTGACGGAAATTTATCTGCGGAAGAACTTGCAGTACGAATGGCAGAGGATCAGGCGCTATTAAGAGAATCAAGAAGAGCAATGGATTACTTTTTTAAACAGGGCAGGGTTGGTCTTATTGCTCCTACCGGTAGTAGAAAAAAAACTGAGGTAATACCTCAGGTTGTCGGATATTTTAAAGGAAAACTCATAATGCCTATACATATAGACGGTTCTGCACAGATACTGGCTCCCGGTCGTTTTCTGCCTTCAAGAAGAGGGACATTGACTATTTCGTTTGGAGAAATTTATCCATTTAGCGATATTGAGGGAGCAACGAGGGGAATATCATCCCGTGAGGAGCAAAGAAGAGCTCAGGCTTCTATGGTAATGGATAGGATTAATGCTTTAGCCCCGCAACGTAAACTTTAATTTGCCGATACAAAAATATTTTTTTCTGTGTTATATTAATCCTCATAAATGAAGTACCATGTTTCATTTGATCTGGAGTTTAAAAAAAACAAAAGCAAAGGAATTTATATTGCCCTAGAGGGAATAGACGGAAGCGGTAAAACAACTCAGACGGAGCGTCTTGTCCAATATTTTGAATCTAAAGAAAATCCGGTTATAAAGACTCGTGAGCCAAGAAAAGAAGGGGTAATTGGCGATTTGGTTCATAAGATTTTAAAAGGAAATGTTAAATTTCCTCCTCAAGCGCTTCAATATTTGTTTTCTACAGATAGAATATTGAATCATTATGAAGTTATTTTGCCGGCGCTTGAACAAGGAACATCGGTAATTTCAGACAGGTGTTTTTGGTCGGCTGTTGTATATGGGATTTTAGATAAGTCATTGGACAGTTATGATTATAAATCTACGGATCAATTGTTGATAGCACAATCAATTTTATCAATGTATCATCAGTTCACAGCGCCTGACCTGATTTTTTATTTGCGTATCCCCCTTGAAGAGTCGCTTAAGCGTTTGGACGCAAAAGATGATACAAAAGAAATTTACGAGAGTAAAGCCAAGATCGAGGGAGTGCTAAATGGCTATGAATGGATGGTTAAAAATTTCAAAGACCAATTTATTATAATTGACGGTACAAAATCCGAAGATGAAATTGCGGAAGAATTAATTGCAAAGATAGAAAGTTTTAAAAAATGATTTTAGGACCCAAAAAATTATTGCAACTTGTTAAGACAAAAAAACTTGTTGAGAACTTATCCGAAAGGGAGCTTACAAACCCCGAAGGTGCAGGTTTTGATTTGCGTCTGGGAGAAGTTTACAAGATTTCCGGAAAAGCGTTTTTAGGCGAAACCCATAGACAAACTCCGGATATCACCCTTTACAAAAAATACGGGAAAGATAAAAGTATAAAAATAAAACCCGGGGATTTTTATTTGGTTAAAACAATTGAAAAAATCAATTTACCAATAGATCTTTCTTCGGTAATTTTGCCGAGAACAACGACTTTCCGCAGCGGATTATTCCTTAGAACAGGTCCGATTCAGCCGGGATATCAGGGGGAGCTAACTTTCGGACTTAAAAACGAAGGCCCCATTACAGTTGAAATAGAAATGGGTGCAAGATTTGTGCATATTTTGTTTCATGAAATAAAAGGATCTGGCTCGCAATATCGCGGACAATGGCAGGGAGGACGTGTCAGCGCAACAAAAAGAGAAAAACAGGTGTAAATCAATTTTCAATTACTAATTTTCAATTTCCATTGAATTTTAAATTAAATAATTTTTAAACATTGCAACATTGAAACATTTATTGTAAATTGTAAACTGAAAATCGTAAATTATGAGCAGAGCGAATAGACATCCTGAGTATCAATATTTGGATATAGGGCGGGAGATTCTCAAAGACGGTATCAAACAAGTTGATCGCGGGACAGGAGTGGTAACATACAGCTTATTCGGTAAAAAATCAGAATATGATCTTTCCGACAGCTTTCCTCTTCTTACCACAAAAAAAGTTTACTGGAACGGAGTAATTCAGGAGCTCTACTGGTTTTTTTCCGGACAGACAAATATCAAGTATTTAGTGGATCATAATACGCATATCTGGGATGATTATCCATACAAAATTTACTGCGAAAAAAATCCCAAGGCAAAAATTACAAAAGAAGAGTTTATAAGCAAAATTAAAAATGACAGTAAATTTGCTAAAAAGTGGGGAGAGCTGCCTAGAATTTATGGAGAGATGTGGCGAAAATGGCCAACAAGAAAAAAGGGAAAGACAATAGACCAACTTCAATGGGTGGTTGACGAGCTTCGTGCAGACCCTAACGCTCATAACGCAATCGTTACCTCGTGGAATCCTGAATATCTGTATACAATGGCAGACAAGGAAGATGCCTCAAGATTTCCTATTTGCCACAATATGTATCAGTTAAGCAATAGGGATGGCAAGCTGGATTTGCTTTTGTATCAGAGAAGCTGTGATTATTTTTTGGGAGTTCCGTTTAACATCGCAAGCTACGCACTTCTTTGCGTAGTCTTGGCAAAAATATTAGGCCTTCGGCCGGGGAAATTTATACATGTTTATGGAGATATCCATATTTACGAGAATCACATAGAACAGGTTAAGGAAGAATTAAAGAGAAAACCAAAACCATTTCCGAAGGTAGAAATAAAAGGAAAGCTAAAAGAGCTCTCGGATTTTAAGCCGGAAATGGTTGTGCTAAAAGATTATGATTCCGCTCCGATGATTAAAGCGGAATTGACAGTTGCCGGAGGATACTTCGAAAAAAAGTTGAGCAAAGCAAAATCCGCCTCGGGCGGAAAAAAATAGCTACTTTTTCCCTTTTTTCCACTTAACCGAAGTAAGAAGTGAGGAGAATACGTCATCTCCTATAGAA
>JAKAEH010000114.1 GCA_021825955.1 bacterium
CATCATAGTCTTATTAATTTTATCTGTTTTTGGAAGAGTTTATATATAATATTGTTGCCGAACCAAGGGCTATAAGCGTTCCTAAAATAAGGGTTGTCCATACAGCCTCAAAATGGTTATTAAAACCAAGAAGGAAAGGAGAGGAAATAATTCCCACTCCTAAAACCAGAGCTACCCAGTATTCCCATTTTTCTCTTTCGTGGTTTAAACCTTCCAATACGGACATCACCATTACCAAAACTCCTCCTCCAACACTTATTATCAATGCGGGCGTATTTTGCACATAACCCACCAAAAACGGTGCTGCCGATAGTAGTAAACCGAGTATTCCTGTTACCCAATACATTTTATTCACCTCCCTTCCGTTAGAAATTCTTAACGAGTTTCCACGAGTTTTAGAGTTTCTTACGCCCTGCATAGAGCGCTCCATGAGCCGTGTTCGAATAGAACTAAAAAGGCGAATGGTAAGCTCAGTAGGGCTGCTAACATTCATAACACAGGCGCTCTCCACACAATAAGCCATGATTTAAACATAAAACCGGCCTGCCTAAACATTTCCTTAAAAAACTCATAAACATAAATCACTGCAGGAACCCTCCTTTCTTAAGATTTTTTTCCGGAAAAGCAAAATATTGTTCTAAAAATTTTTTAACAATAAGAGGAACTGCCGCCGGCAGATGAAGTTTTTTTAATACGGAAAAGTGAATTATCCTTTTCATATCCTGCCCCCTTTTCCATACGGGCTATTAAATTAACAAAATAAAAACTTGATTGCAGTGATTTTAGGCATAATTGAAGAGGAAAGATGCATTTAATCCAGGCATAACACAAAAAGAGAGATTAATCTCTCTTTTTGTTGGGACAAGCAAAGTCTCCAGTCCGGGATTAATGATGGAAGCTAAGGTTGGTATTAACAACATTAACTACCGCCGTTCCTGCTGTTGCGCTACCAGTATTTATGTAGCCACTGCTTACAAATCCCCCGCTGATTTCGTTAGATCCGGTACTTGCTTGCGTGCCTACTGTGGTTCCGACATACGCTTTATTTATTGTCATACCATGGGTATTAATGTTGGTATTAACAAGGTTTCCAACTAACGACCCTGACTTGGCAGGACTTGTTACGATTGTCGGACTTCCGCTGACTACCATTCCATGAATCTCATTTAAACCTGTATCCGAAACGGTTGTAACATCATTCCAGACATGAGCTTTGTTCACCGTAAAGCTTCCGAATGCCGGAATTGCTGTTGTCAGCAAAAGCGCTGCAGATGCTCCCGCTATTACTAATTTTTTAAACATGTTTATTCACCTCCTTTCCTGTTTCAGGATAATAATAAATAACTTGCAAAAATAAAGAAGACAAAAATGAGGAATGATAATTCTGCCTAAAAATCATATGCTGCCCCTTTCCGTATTTCTTCTAACAAAAGGCTTAACTTTGTTCAGTACAAATAATCACAGTATTACTGTGAGAAAAATCAAATTTGATTTGATGTGATATAATCAATAAAGCTAAAGGCAATGCCCTGGAAAAGAGGTTTATGAGTGATGTAACCTCAAATAGTCTTGATAAGTTCTTCTTAAGATATAAATCGAGAAGCTATAAAAAGGGGCAAGTAATTCTCCACCCCGATGAAGAAGCTCCAAAAGATATCTATTTTATTGAAAAGGGCCACGTAAAAGTATATTCACTAACCGAAAGCGGAAATGAAAAATGCCATATTTTTTTCGGCCCCGGTGAAATGTTTCCGCTTGTCGCTTTCTTTAATAACGAAACGCGGGATGTTTTCTTTGAAGCAATGGAAGATGTTGTAATGAGAAAGGCGGGAAAAGAAGAATTTATGGAATTTATAGAAAATAACAGCATACATCTTTTGGAAATAATCAATAAAATGTCGGTTATCCTAAAAGTTTATGCCGACAGGATAGATAACCTGGAATACACAAAAGCATATACAAAAGTCATTTCAAGACTAATTTCTATGGCCGAGAGATTTGGAAAAGAATATAAAGGAAGTATTATTTTAGAAATACCGGTTACCCACAAAGATATTGCAAATACAATAGGACTGACAAGAGAAACAACCACCAGAGAACTCTTAATCCTTATGGAAAAAGGGATTATAAACCAAAAAGGACATTTAATCGTAATAAACAATGTTGAAAAATTAAAAAAAGAGCTTAATAACTCTTTATAAATTTTTTTCTGCGTAATTTTTAAGAGGCCCCATGTAGTAATTTTTCCAGCCTTGTTCTATATCCTCATATTCACCGTCCGGAACATTTTCATGCAGAAGTTCAACTTTAGTAGTATTTCCCGTTTTTTGAAGTTTAAAAGTAAGAATTGAAGGCTCTTCCCATTTTCCTCCGTACCATTCCTGAACCAGCTTTTTATAGAGTTCGACTTCAATGTTTGTACCGTAGACATCCCCTCCCCAAAGAGAAAATTTTGTCCCCTCCAAAGCCTCCATTTTTGCGGGTCCTCCCCCCCACCTTTCAATTTCTCCGGGGTTTATTAAAGCTTCCCATACTTTTTCTATCGGGGCGTTAATTTCATACTCCTGTAGTATGGTTTTCATTTATCAATTATGGTTAAATAATCCTAAAAATGCAAATTTGGGGGTAGTTAACTTTATCCGCTTATCGATTTTACCGCTTCCCTGTATTTACAGTAATCACAGTCCAAACCGGAGTCAGGAAGAGCATCGCTTGCCAAACACGCGTAAGCGTCTTTTATTGCTTTTTCTACCCACGAGTCATCACCTTTATAAGGAATAATTTTAATATCAAACTCGAGTTTGGCGTCAAAACTTTCGATATCGGTTCTTCCGTTACAGTACACAAAATAACCAGTGCCGGAAACTTTATATCCGTTTTTCTTAAAAAGCCATTGGTATATTTCCATTTGCCTTTTGTACCCTATCTGCCAATCGGCATCAAGGCTGACTTCTTCATCTTTAGACGTGGCTTTGTAATCAACTATTATAAATTCCCCTTTGGGATTTACCCAAATATCGTCAACCCCTCCCGTTATAAATAGGTTTGTATCTTTATCCAGATATGTTATCCCCCCTGCTAATGCATCACGCCACTGATTAAGTTTTTCATGTTTTAAAGGAACCGCATCAATGCCGAATTTTTTCATCAAAGGATGCGGCTGGCCCTTCTCCCGTAAAATATCAAACTCTTTTTTTAATAATTTATCTACGGCGGAGTTTAAAGAAAATGGAAATCCCGGGGGCTGGGCAATTCCTAATTTTCTGTCCAGATAGAAACACCGCGGACAATTAAGAAATAAATCTATTTTTGAACGGCTTAACCTGAAAAACTCTTTTGAATTTTTGTCAAATAAATTGCTTTTTCTATGAGGATTATAATATTTGGACATAAACTAGGTTTTTTTCATCCGCGGCCTAAACTGAATTACTTTGCCTCCTGATGCTTCTGCTGTTTCCCCGCCATGGTTTGCCAATGTAACCTCATGCAATCTCCTGTGTATCCTTCTTCTGCCAATTACATTACTGTGCAAACCGGCAGTCTCCTCTTCTGACTTTATTGCATCAAGGGCGCGGTCTGCTATTCTTTGGGCAAATCCGGGTTCCGACTCAGACGCATCTATTTGTCTTTCGAGTTCCGGATCCGTAAAATCCTTTTCATATTTCGTAAACTCGTCAAATTGTTTAACCCGTATTACTTTTCCGCTTTGTCCTTCCGGATGATTATTCATTATTATATATTATACAGCTGGCAAGGGCTCCAACACCACTTTTTGGGAAAATCCTCCGAGCTTTCGGTATTTTCCCCTTCGTTTATCTTCCAATCCCGGGATTTCCGTAAAGGGTCTGGAAATCTGTCCTGCCGCATACGTAATTCCCAAAACTCTTGCCAAATCTTTAAAATCATGCGTATTAGACCATTTTTCAATTTGCGACAAAAACATCCCGTTAAAAATATCCATATCCGTATTTCTGTTATTTATAACTTTCCTTATTGCTTTAATTAACTCAAGGTCGGATTGCTGAACCTTTGTTAAAGAAGTAAGTGTATATTTTCTCGTTCTGGCTGTGCATTGTGCCTCTATAACCTCCATAACGTCTGCGAGTTCTTCGGGG
>JAKAEH010000115.1 GCA_021825955.1 bacterium
AAACCTTAATACTAATCGGATAAAAGTTGACAGCAGCGGAATTGCTACTGTTAAGTTTAAAAATTTTAAAAATAGTTTTAATTTGAAAAAACAACTTGGAATTGACAATAATAGCACTTTATTTGTCTGTGCAAATTTACTTGCTTCTAACAGAAGATACGAAGACGTTTTGCATGCTCTAAAAGAAATGAAAAACAATTCGGTACATTTGATAATTTTGTCAAAATTAGATTTTGATGTAAAATACGCTGACTTTTTAAAAAAAATAATAAAGGACAATAATTTAACAAAAAATGTACATTTTATTGACAAATTTTTTTCGGATGAGGAAAGAATGGGATATATAAAAAATTCTGATGTCTTGGTGTTTCCAAACAGCCCGCAAACCTGGGGACTGACTGTAATAGAAGCAATGGCTCTAGGAATTCCGGTGATTGTGTCTTCTGGGTCGGGAGTTAGTGAGGTTTTGCACGACAAAATTGATGCCTTGGTATACAGTAGTAAAAACGTTATGCAATTAAAAGAAAAGATGTTGTTTTGCATGACTCACCCTTTTGCAATTAGAGACATGGCTAAAAGAGGAAGAAAATATGCATTGAATAATTTTTCTTGGGAAAAGTTTGCCAAAGAAGAGGAATCAATAATGCTAGAGTCATTTAAAAAATGAATAAATTTAAATTATTTTTATTTCCGTTTTTATTTGTAGTTATATCATTAATAGTAGTAAAAAGCTGGTATTTAGGGCAGGAGTTAATAATATCTTCAGACTTAACTTTTCCCTTGCGGCCGGTTTATTATTTTACTAATCAGTTGTTTTATCAATGGCTCCCAAGTTTGAACGGAGGTATTTCTCATACCGTTGCACCTTCTATTCTATTTTTTCATGGCTTAATTACTCTTATTAATTTTTTTACAAAAAATATTTTTACAACACAGTTTATTAACTATAGTTTTTGGATATTTCTCCCTGCTTTAACAATGTTTATTTTAGTAAATTATCTTTTTGACAAAGAAAAAAACAAAAATCTTTATCTAATTTTTATCCCCTTATTTTACTCTTTAAATCTTTACAGAGTAATAATGTTTGGCGACGAAGCGCACGTGTCGATTTTTGCAGCCGGACCTTTAATTTTATATTTTATAATAAGAGCGCTTAATGAAAAAAAACTCCTAAAGTATGCTTTTCTTATTGCGCTAAGTTCCATTATTGCTTCGGGAGCAGCAGCTAACCCTCCTATGTATGCAGTATTTTTATTACCACCGGCCATTTATATAATAGCATTTTTGATAGATGCATGTTTAAGAAAGAAACTCAAAATAAGTCTTTTATTTACAATTAAGTTTTTGGTTCTTACCTCTATTGCTTCTTTTCTAGTAAATTCATATTGGCTGCTACCTTTTCTAAACAATTATTTTCATGTTGTTTTTTCAGGATCTTTAGCTGAAATAAATCTTTCTGATTGGAGCACAGGGGTAAGCGGAATAACAAGTATAATTAATATCTTAAGAATGCAGGGAGCTTGGGATTGGTATTCTGGTTTTAAGTCTGATTTTTATGTTACGTATGCTGCAAACTATCAGAATAATCCAATGCTTTTATTACTGGGCTTTTTGCTTCCAATACTTGCTTTTTCCGCTCTATATTTTGTAAGAAACCGCTACACGATTTTCTTTACGCTGATTACATTGGTTGGAGTAATTTTTAGTCAGGGTTCGCATCCTCCTTTTGGTTCTATTTTTGATTTTATGACTCAGCATGTTCCGCTTTTTTGGATGTTTAGGAGTACGTGGTATAAATTCGGTTTCTTAGTTGCATTAGGGTATAGTTTTCTTGGAGGAATATTTATAGTTTATACTTTTAATTATCTCAAAAAAAGATTTAATAAATCAGGCGTCTTAATTAGTTACTCATTCATTTTACTAATCATAATTGGAACTTTAATTTATGCATACCCGCTTATTACAGGAGAGAAATTTCCCAAAACAAATGCATATAGATTTTTACCCACAAGCCACGTAAAAATTCCCGATTATGTTTATGAATCTGCAAATTGGATTAATTCTCAAAATGAGAGTTTTAGAACATTTTTATTTCCAAGTACACCAGCATTTATTTACAGATGGCAATTTAATGGAATTACAGACGTCACATTTTATTTGTATAACAAAAGTCAGGCTTATACAGCTAATTTAGTAAGCGCAACGGATAAAAATTTCGGAATTGGAGGATTAACGTCTCAGATTTATGATGGAATTTATAAAAACAATTTTGAAGATGCGCTAGCCCTAAGCGGAATCCTTAGTTCAAGATATTTAATACAAAGAAATGATATAAGATACGATTTTTATGGTGGATATGATTCGCCCCAGTTTGTTAACAGTCAATTAAAAAGCGTTAATGGATTAAGTTCATCAAATACTTTTGGAGAATGGAATTTATATAAACTTTCAGATAAATATTTTTTACCTTTATTTTATGTTCCGGAAAATTTGGTTTATTCTGAATCCGACACATCTTCTTTGGGAGAAATATTAACTTCAAATAATTTACTAAGACAGCAAGTTTTATTTTCCGATTTTATTAACAACAGAGATAATCTTAATGTTAAGCCTTTAATAAATAATTATGTTGTTAAAGCAAATTGCGTCCTATGTCAATCTAATGAACTAACCAAGCTGGAAGAAAAAATTAAAATGCCGTTTGTGCAACTTTTGCCAGATTCTCCGTTGTATTTCATAGTAAGAAATAACGAAGAAAAACAGCTCGCTCTCTATAAAGGTTTACCGGATACGGAAATTACTCTTTATCTGGACTTATCAAGTAAAAGACTGATTGAGATGTCAAGAGTTTTAGAAAGAGGTTCTAAGGATAATTCTGAAACGATTGTAGAGTCTATTATACAGAAATATATAAATTTTATTGAAACTGCATTATCCAAAACGAATGATCTGGGAGAGGGTCAACGAAACGAAGAGCTAATAAAAATTTTTGCATATCTCCAAAAGCAGGGAAAGTTTTTAGACTCCCTAAATAATCCGGATAATATCTCTTTAGATCTACTAAATAATTTATCAATATTTTTAAACAGGACGTATGAAAAAGTAAAATCCGATATTTGGATGACGTCCAACGCGAAAGACAAAAAATTTATATTTAATTTAAATGAAGACGGAAGTTATAAGCTTACGTTAAGAAATTCTCCTTTCCCGCCATTAAAAGTATTAATAGACGGAAAAGAATACTCGATTTTAAACGATATTGCCCTTAGTAAAGGACTTCACAAAGCAGAATTAATATATCCCGAACCTGAAAATTTGTCAGATCAAAGCCCTGCATTAACAAATGCAAGTTATACATTGAATTTAGGAGAAAAAAAAGCTTTCCCGTTTAAAAACTTTGATTATAGGTATACATATTACATAAAGTTTGATTATTTTGTATCAGAAGGAAAACCTTCTAACGTTCTGGTTCAGGATAACGACCAGACTGATCTTAACGGAGCGTTCATCAGAAAAATAAAGAGCAATTTATCTAACGACGGAAAATGGCATACCTTTGAGCATACTTTAACGCCAAACTTGGGGGCAAAAAACGCTGCTTTGGAATTTTATCCTTCTGGTTTTGACTATTCCCAAAGTGTGTTTACGATCAGAAATCTCACGGTAAATGCCAGTTTTGTTCCACAAATGATTTTAATTAAAAAAGTAAACCCTAAATATAATTCTATTCCTAACATAACTTTTACCAGGATTAACCCAACAGAATATAAAGTGCATATCAAAAATGCACAAAAGTCTTTTATTTTAAATTTTGGTGAAAATTATGATAAGGAATGGAAAGCATACGTAATAGAAGGTCAAAAATCAAAGGACGGAAGTCAGAATGATAATGAGACGATTAGTTATTTTAATGGACAAATTAAAGAATTAACATCTGAAAACAAGCTCATAGACAATAATTTCTTCTCCACGATCTTAACAAAGCCAATTTTAGAAAAAAACCACCTGAAAACAAATGGTTATGCAAACGGTTGGTTTATTGATAAGAAAGGTGATTACGATATAATTATTGAATATTGGCCACAAAGGTTGTTTTATTTAGGAATTG
>JAKAEH010000116.1 GCA_021825955.1 bacterium
TTCCGCGCGTTTAGAAAAAGAAGTTCAGAGACTAACAGACGATACAATTTCTGAAATAGATAATTTAGGTAAGAAGAAAGAAGAAGAACTAATGCAGGTGTAGCCTGCAAATTTTCAGTTTTCAATTTTCAATTTTCAATCGTTTGATAATTAAGTCATTGAAAATTCATTGTAAATTAGAAATTGTGAATTGAAAATTATCCCCGATTAGTGTAATCTATAAACTCAATGTTTGTTACTGTAATAATATTTTTATTAATTCTTTCTGTTTTGGTTTTAATCCACGAAGCAGGACATTTTATTGTTGCAAAACTTCTAAAAATTAAAGTTGAGGAATTCGGCTTTGGACTTCCGCCGCGGGTTTTCGGAATAAAATACGGCGAGACACTTTATTCACTAAACTGGCTTCCAATTGGCGGATTTGTAAAGCTTTACGGGGAAGACGAAGCAGGAGCGGGGAGAATTCAGAGTTCAGAATTCAAAATTCAGAATAAGAAAAATAAGAAAGACGAAGGAAGGGCGTTTTATGCAAGACCGGTTTGGCAAAGAGCTTTAGTTGTTGTTGCCGGAGTTTTTATGAATTTTACTCTCGCGGTTGTTATAATTTCTGTTTTGTTTTCGGTAGTTGGAATTGCAGTTGGCGGGGATAAAGTTATTGTTACCCAGCTTATAAATGGAGCTCCGGCAGAAAAAGCAGGTTTAAGAGTCGGTGACACAATCGAATATATTGGAAACGTAAAAATTACAAATCCTAATCAGCTGATTGAAGTTACAAAAAATCATTTAGGAGAGAAGCTCACATTAAGGATTGAAACAAAAAACAATGTACAAAGAACATTAGAAGTTACTCCAAGAAAAAAATATCCTTCCGACCAGGGGCCAATGGGAGTTGCGATATCTCAAAACATAATAAACGTAAAATATCCTTGGTATAAAGCTCCTTTTGTCGGAACAAAAGAGGCTTTAAAACAATCTTATGCTATCGGTTCCGGTTTATTCGGTGTAGTTTATAATTTGTTTACTAAGGGTTCTGTTCCCCAAGGCGTGGCCGGTCCGGTTGGAATTGCCCAGCTAACAGGTATATTTTGCGCAAATATCAGTTCTTGCTTATCTTTTACCGGATTACTTTCTTTAAATCTGGCGATTTTGAATATTTTGCCTATCCCGGCTCTTGATGGCGGAAGATTTTTCTTTATCTTAATAGAAGCTGTAACCCGCAGAAAAGTTAACCAAAAAATGGAATCTTATGCTCATGCAATTGGCATGGTTATTCTTTTAACTTTAATTGCTCTTATAACAATCCATGATTTAATCAGAGTTTTCACAGGCCAGCCGATACTCCCGAAGTAGCGTATAGAGAATAGGGTATAGTTAATAGTAACTAAACGCTAAACGCTATTTACTAGTCTCTGCTAAAAGAGGATTTTTTTGAGGGCGACAAGATAAGAGGCTTCTTTAAGATTGGTTTTGTTTTTCTTTGATTCTTCCCAGACATTTACAAAAGCAGCTACCATCATTTTTTCTAAGCGCTTTAAAACGTCTTCTTTTTTGTATTTTTTATTTCTCATATTTTGTTCCCATTCAATAAAACTTGCCGCAGCCCCGCCCGAATTTGCCAAGATATCAGGAACAATTATTACGCCTTTCTCCGTTAAATAATGGTATGCTTTTGGCGTTACAGGGCCGTTTGCCATCTCGATAATTATCTTGGCTTTAATATTTTGCATATTATTTTCGTTAATAACGTTTTCCAAAGCCGCCGGAACCAAAATATCAACCGGAAGCTCCAACAATTCTTGATTTGTAATCAATTGTCCGCCGCGCGTGTCGCAAACTCCGCCCGCGCAGTAACAGCCCGCAAGACTTCCTTTTTCGTTTTTGCACTCAAAAACGAGGGGAATATCAAGGGGGATATAATGTCCCTGCCCGTTTTTAACGATTCCGCCCTTAGAGTCCGAAACAACAATTACTTGAAAGTTGTTTTTGTTTGCAAGATCGGCAAAATAATATCCTACGTTTCCAAATCCCATAATCGCAACGGTGGTCTTTTTGGGATCAAGTTTTAATTTTTTGACAAGTTCGTTTAATACGGTTACTCCGCCAAAGCCCGTTGCCTCTGTCCGCCCGGATAGTCCATATTTGGATTTACCGGTAAAAGTTGCATAGAGTTCGTTCAATTTTTGATTTTTGATTTTTGATTTTTGAGCTATTTTAATATATTCATCTGCCATCCAATCAATAATTTTAGGATTGGTATTTACATCGGGAGCAGGAACATCTTTTTTCGGCCCAATCATTTCAAAAGTCCTTCTTACATACTCTCTTGATAACTTTTCAAGCTGCTTTTCGGTTAGGACTTTCGGATTTACCGAGATTCCGCCTTTTCCGCCGCCAAAAGGAATTCCTACAACCGCGGTTTTTAAACTCATCCACAAAGAAAGCGCCATAACTTCATCTTTATTAACCTGGGGATGGAATCTTAATCCGCCTTTGTAAGGCCCGAGTCTATTGTTGTGTTGCACCCTAAAACCTTTAAAAATAACTGTTTTTGATTCAAGTTTGACGGGGATATTTACTTCCAAAACCTTATCGGGCTCTAAAAACTTTTCCAGTTTCTCTTCGGGGAATTTATATTTTTTTCCGACTTCCAGTATTTCTTCTCTTGATTTTTGATAAACTCCGGAGTTATTCATATTTAGATACGAGCTTTAACTTTTAATATAGCGTTAGCTAAATGCTGCGTAAGATCGGGGTAGAATATATCAGGAATAATGTTGGTAGGCGTTGGATTTTTAATTAAATCCGCAAGCGTATTGGACGCTACATCTTTCATTTCTTGCGTAACGGTTGTGAGTTTTCCTTTTGTAACAGCTAAAAAGATTCCCGGAAAAGCGAGTGCATTGTTAATTTGGTTTGGGAAATCGCTTCTTCCGCTTGCAACAATAGCAGCTCCTGCTTCTCGCGCACTTTCCGGCATAATCTCCGGAACCGGGTTTGCCATTGCAAAAACAATCGCATCTTTAGCCATACTTTTTATCATGTCTTTGGTAATAAGATTCGGACCGGAAACGCCAATAACAGCATCGGCCTCTTTTATTACTTCAGATAACGAACCTTGCAGTTTCTGCTTGTTTGAAATACCGGCGACGGCCTGTTTATAAATATTTTGATGTTCGCGTCCGGAATATAACGCTCCGGTTTTGTCAACCACAATAACATCCTTTACTCTTGAGTGTCCCGGTATAACCTCGCAGGTATCGGCCGAACAATTTAGTCCAAGAAGCATTCTGGTTGTTGCCAGTCCTGCCGCTCCGGCACCAACTATCACAACTCCGAGCGAGCTATAAGGTTTATTAACAACTTTTGCTGCATTTTTTAATGCCGCTGCAACGACAATTGCAGTTCCGTGTTGGTCATCATGAAAAACAGGTATGCCAATATCTTGTAAGGCTTCTTCTATTTGAAAACATCCCGGGGCTGTTATATCCTCCAGATTTATTCCTGCAAACGAGGGCGCAATATTTTTAACAAACTGAATTATTTCTGAAGGATCTTGCGTATTAACAACAATAGGAACGCCGTTAATACCGGCAAACTCGCGAAGCAAAAGCGCCTTTCCTTCTATAACGGGTAATGCTGCTTCCGGACCGATATTTCCAAGCCCTAAAACCGCCGACCCATCCGAAATAATTGCAATTGTTTTACCCCTCCATGTTAAGTCATAAGACAATTTTTTGTTTTTAACTATTTGCCTGCTAGCTTCCGCAACGCCTGGGGTATAGAGAAGAGCGAGGGTATGTTTATTTTTAACAGGAAGAATGGCTTCAATTTTAATTTTGCCCTTATTTTTTTTATGGAGCGCTAATGACTCTTGATATACGTTTTTCACCATAGTATTCTAACACATAAAATTTCTAATTATCAATTTTTCCCGACGAATTTTATTCGTGCGGGATCCCGAATGGAAACTACCATCGGGACATTGAATTACCCATTGATACATTGAAAAATTTATTGTAAATTGTTAATTGTAAATTGAAAATTACTATGGATACGATAACCTTCAAACAGTTTAAGCAAA
>JAKAEH010000117.1 GCA_021825955.1 bacterium
TTCTTTAACTAAATTTCCCTTAAAAATTTTTTCGTACTCCCTAACTATTTCGTCTATTTTTGAGTTATCGTTAAAACAATACTTGTAATTTGCATATGAGATAAAATATGAGTACCTGTTAAAAGGGTCCAAGTCTAAGGCTTTGCGGGTATAGTCGTTGGCCTTTTTGCATTCTTTCTTAGATATTTCATAAGTTGCCAAGCCCAAATATACATTTGCATTAGTTTCGTCTATCATTTCTGCTTTTTGAAAAAAAGCATTGGCAAGTTCCAAGTCGCCGTACTGCCTAAGAACAAAATTCCCCTGAGATAGCAATCCGTCAGAATACTCTCTTGGGATATAAGATATGGTAAGACTAGCCGCACTCAGGCTGTTTTTGTCAAAATTTGTATTTCTAAACTTACTCCAAATCTGCATTTGACTAGCCAAAAAATCTTCTTTTTTCGGTATCTCTTTTTCGGAATTTAGAAGTTTGTAGGTTACCCCGTAAGGTATCCAGATTAATTTGTCTCCATTTTTAGTCTGAATCGGATTAGTGGAAAAAACTTGAGTTGTTTTTGCCAAATCGCTTAACATTTTTGCTTTCGCGTCGGCCTCGTTAGCGTGCTCGGGAAACTTTTTTAGATAAGCTAATGTTCTATTCTTAAGATTTGTGTTTCCGTTGTCGCTTAATATTTCCAAATCTCTTCTGAAATTTAAAGCGTAACTTAGATACCAAGAGTTAAAAAGGGGAGTGTCACCGATTACTAAAATTGTTGAATTTTTCGGAAGAGGGGAGAGAAGGTCATAGGCAAAATTATCTCCTATCCATACGTTATGCAGGTCAGTTTTATTAAAGTTGTATTTTAAAAAAAGGAGGGGGATAAGTAAAAATACCGCAATAAATAATTTTTCATAGGTGTTTTTTTTGAAAATCCAATTCATTATTTGCGCAAACGCTTTTAACCCCAAAGGAAAAAAGAATAAGATAACAACCGCAGACATTGTAAAAAATCTTTCATAAATGCCGATATAAAAATTATTAAGTAAAGGCAAGCCTAAGATGGCGATAAAAAACGGACCGGAAAAAATAAAAGCCAAAACAAATGAGATAAAAATTGTTTTACTTTTCCTAAACAAATCTAAAACACCCAGTAGAACTACTGCGAGTACTGGCAACGTAAGTTGAATAATTAGTGAGGAAAGATAGTTTTTTTCAATTATCAATCTTTGGAATAAATTTACCTCCGGCGTTGCCCCTACGCCGAAATATCCGTAATCCTTTCTTAAAATAAAGTCCAAGAATGAACGAAGGTCTTTTACATTGCCCCAATTAACTGGGGGATTATGTAAAGAAGCAATAGGTATGTAGGCGTATAAAGCCAGACCAAATGAAAATAATATAATACACGATAACAGAATTTTTGGCTTTAGAAAAACATTCTTGTAATTTGAGAAAAGAAAAATTAAAACAGACGGAATTAAAAAAATAACTATATAATTATTGGCCAGGGAAAAACCCGCCGCAAGCGCCAAAGCGTACAGAAATTTATTTTTTCTGTACTTATAATAGAGAAACGAAAAAAGAATGATCGCAACCGTAAAGAAGTTGTTAAGAGCAAAAACCTCGGCAATCTCCGCATAAAACCAAAACAGATAATTAAAAGCTAAAACCAAAGCGGAAATAATAGCAATCAATTTATTTTTTGTTAATTCCAGTGAGAGAAAATAAAACATTAAAACCGCAAGGGACGATGAGAACACCGATACTAAACCCACCATAAAAGCCGGAGTTAAAAAATGTATTCTGGTAAGGATAAAGCCAAGCATCGTTATGAGAGGATACCCGGAAGAATGGGGAACACCCATTACGGTGGCTGCGGTTACAATATCTCCAACGTCTCCGCCATAAACGCTTAAAGAAAGGTTATGGATATAAACTGCAGAAACAAAAACAAATAGAATTAATGGTATCAGAATCTTTTTAAGAGGCAGTCGAAAAATTATTGTGTGCACCAGTAGCATCCGTTGCTCACTCCAGTGCTAGCGCAGTTTTTAGTGCCACCGTTTGGTGAACCGTCGGAATTATACTTTGTATTTGCATCATTTTGCTGTGATTTTGAATCGGGCTGGAAGCAAACTGTTAAGGTTTTTGTGCCCGCTGTGAAATTGGCATATATTTTAGCTAGCTGACTGGTAGCAGTTATAAACCCTGGTTTAAGTTCATTGTCGGAAATTAAAGTCTGGACACAAGACAGCATACCTGTCGTAGCACTTCCGTTAGAAAGGGCCGTTAATCCGTTAGGAGCTACTCCTCCGTTACAGCCTCCGCCTCCGTTTGAAGTAGAATCCCAAGGAAAGGCTGTATGCGTAGTATAATACCTAACATTTCCGTTAGCGTATTCAACGGCTGTATTCTTAACGTTTGAGTCATTTCCTTTTTTAAGCTGCTCAAAAGGATCAATTGTTGCTACTAGTGCTGCTGCCAAAACTCCTAAAATTCCGATGACAACTAAAAGTTCGATGAGGGTAAAACCGGCGGATTTTTTTGATAATCCTAATAACTTCTTGAGCTTTTCGATTAGTTTTTCCATGTACATATTAAGTTTAAACATAACGAAAATTCCTTGTCAAGTAGCAATTTAAAGCTAAAGTTACTGTATAGAGGAAATTAAACTGTAGATTGGCGTAATAACGGAAATTATTAAAAAAGCAACGGCAACACCCAAAATTACCATAATAAAAGGCTCCATCGCCGTTGTTAACGTTTTTACCGTCTGATCCACTTCTCTTTCAAAATATTCCGATGCTTTTGCCAAAGATTCGTCAACTTTTCCGGTTTGTTCACCGATTTTTACAAGCTGGACAAGGATCGGCGGAAAAAGAACATAAACAGACATTGCGTCGCCGATCGTTACGCCTTTTTCAACCTGTTTTGAAACATCGGTGATGGCGTTTCTGTAGTGTACATTTCCGGCCGTTCCTGCGGTTTGCAAAAGCGCGTCAACAACCAAAGTTCCAGCGCCCACCAAAAGACCGAATGTTCTTGAAAATTCCGCAAGGATAGTTTGTTGAATAAGCTTTCCAAAAATTGGGAGTTTCAAAATTAATCCGTCGACAGTCAACTGGCCTTCCTGAGTTTTATGCCAACGCTTAAAAAGCACAATTAAGATAACCAAAGCAACTAAAATTATCGGCCAAAACGTACCCGTGAAACGCGACAAACCGATTATGATTTGAGTAGGTAAAGGAAGGGGAACATTTAAATTTTGATAAAGGGTGGTTAATTGCGGAATTACAAATATCATCATAATAGCCATAACAACAACCATCAAAACAACAACAATAATCGGATACATGAGAGCCGATCTGATGGTTCCTTTTAACTTTGAGTCTTTTTCAAGGTTATCGGCAAGCCTTGCTAAAACCTTATCTAAAAGTCCTGAAGATTCTCCGGCTTTAATGAGCGATACGTAGATGGGAGAAAAAACATTTGGATACTTTGCGATTGCGAAAGAAAAAGTTTTCCCTTCTTCCACGTCGTTAATGATACTATTTACAGTTTCCTGCATCGCTGCGCTTTGTATCTGATCTTTTAAAATCCCCAAAGCTCTCATTAAGGTAAGGCCTGAAGAAAGCATCGAGGAAAGTTGTCTAGTAAAAAGCACCAAGTCTGAAGACTTTACTCTCCTTGAAAAAGGAAGAATCTTTGCAAGAGGATTCTCCGTTTCCCGAACGATTCTTATTGGCATTAATTCTTTAGTCCGAAGATACGCTGCCGCTTCGTTTATGTCTTTTGCGTCTATTATCCCTTGTTCTGTTTTCCCGTCCTTTGTTGCAGCTTTATAATGAAGTCTCATATAATCTTATCCAACCAGTCGCAGTAAGTCGTCGGGGCGAAGAGAATAGCTCTTTGCCGTTTCTAAACTAATGCTTCCGGACAAAACCAAAGAGGCCAGAGAAGACTCAAGAGTAATCATACCCACGTCCTGGGAAGTTTGAATAACAGAATCTATAAGGTGTGTTTTTCCTTCCCTGATGTTACTGGCAATAGCGGATGTTCCCAAAAGAACT
>JAKAEH010000118.1 GCA_021825955.1 bacterium
GTTTTCTTCTTAAAATTAAAGAAGCTTAGCCTCTTTATATATTCGTTCTAATTTGCTAAAATCTGTGTGTGCCGTCTTAGCTCAGTGGTAGAGCAGCTGTTTTGTAAACCGCAGGTCGTCGGTTCAAATCCGACAGACGGCTCCAAATATCTTGCTGAGTTGGCGGAGTAGTCAATCGCTCGTGACTGTAGATCACGCGGCCGAAAGGCCTACGGGAGTGCAAATCTCTCACTCAGCACAAAGTTGAAATATAGCAGAGTAAGTTCTATAATAGAATTAACTCTGTTGTATGCACACGACGTCTATTTTAAAGGATAGCCTAGAAAACCTCTATTCCTCCGGTTCATCTATGTCTGAAATAGCTAAAAAGCTAAAATGTTCTCCCCATAAAGTGGTTTATTGGATGAATAAGTATGGTATTAAAAGAAGAACTTTAAGTGAAGCTATATATTTAAAATCTAATCCAAATGGCGATCCATTTAAAATTAGAGATAATTTAAGCAATGAAGAAAAATTTCTTTACGGACTAGGTTTGGGAATCTACTGGGGTGAAGGAGATAAGAGGACGAAAAATGCAATTAGATTGACGAACACAGATCCTGAATTAATAAAAACTTTTACAAAGTTCCTCTTAACTATCTGTCAATTAGAAAAACGTAAATTGCTTTATAATCTGATTTGTTTTAACGATAGTAATCCTGATGAGGTTAGGAGTTATTGGGCTAAGGAACTAAAGATATCTAAAGAAAAATTTGGTAAAATAGTGCAAATACCCCAGCAGGGTAAGGGAACATATAGAAGGAAATCCAAGTATGGAGTTTGCATATTGATAGTTAGTAATATGAAGTTAAAAGCCTGGATAATGAACGATATAGGTAAAATTTATAATTAGCTTGCCTGGATAGTTTAGTGGCAAAACGTTCCCTTGGTAAGGGAATGAGCGCGGGTTCGATTCCCGCTCCAGGCTCATTTTGATATAATATCGCGAAAGGAGGAATTATGCCAAAAAAAGGAGAACACAGAGTAAAATTAGGTCTTGTTTGCACTGTTTGCAAAAACAGAAATTATGTCACGACTAGAAATAAATTGAATACAGAGGAAAAGTTATTGTTAAAGAAATTTTGTAAACATTGTAGAAAAGTAACCGAACATAAAGAAAGCGAAAAGCTGAAATAGCTTTTTGACTTAGGGACGTGGTGAAATGGTTATCACAGCAGTCTCCAAAACTGCTTTTCTCAGTTCGAATCTGAGCGTCCCTGCAACATTGACGTCCTATCACTGCGTTGATATAATCCGCATTTATGAGTAGAAGCGGGGGCTGTAACAGTTGTTTGCCAAATGAATGCTGGCTTGCAGGTAGGGCACAGGATATCATAACAAATTTTCAAAGCGGAGAAATAAATTCTGCTACCGCAAGATCAAAGCTCTCTTTGGCATTGCAAGCGGCAAGCGGAAGAGGCTGTCGGAAAATAGCTTCTCAACAAACAGAAGTATTATCTGTTGTTGCCCCCGGGAGACTACATACTGGTATCTCGATTTCTCCCAGAGAACCATATCAGCCATATATACTTGGTATTGTTGAAAGACAAGCGCCATGGGATAGATAATTTTAGTGTGACTTTATTTTCTTTCCCCAAAGCTTTTTAAATTCCTAAGAGTTTTTCGGAGAAAGAAAGAAGACTAAAAACAAAATCTCCGAGAGAAAAGCCTCCAATCGGAAACACCAGAAGGAAAAAGATTGCAAAGAAACCAACCGTTCCAAGAGAAAGGTAAAGAGCAGCTTCTCTTTCGGGTAAAATCAAAGCAAAGATTTTTGAGCCGTCCAAAGGGGGAATTGGAATTAGGTTAAAAATAGCCAATAAGAGATTTATTTGGGTAATGGTTAGGATAACGGGATAGATCACAAAGTAAAGAAGGTTGAAGTTTCCCTCGCTTAAACTTGGTCCCAACAGCTTTAATCCTTTTAGGATAAACGCAGCAATAACAGCAATAATAACATTTGTTAATGGGCCGACCAGAGATACTAAGGCAACATCTTTTCTTCCGTCTCTAAGATTAAAGGTGTCGATCGGTACGGGTTTTGCCGCTCCAAAAATAACAGGAGAGCCGGATAAAATTAATATTAACGGAAGGGCAATGCTCATAAAGGGATCGATGTGTTTTCTGGGATTAAGAGTTAATCTTCCGGCAAGCCTTGCAGTCGGATCGCCCAATTTTTCAGCCACATAACCATGAGCCACTTCATGCAAAATTGCCGAGAAAATAAGGATAACCAGCATCACTAAACTAAATACAATTCCCATATTGTTCAAAATCTGAATCTATGATATCATAAATAGCTATGGCAGCCAAATGTTTTAGTTGCGGAAAGGGAATTATGTACGGTCATAACGTCTCTCACGCAAAAAACCGAACCAGAAAAATCTTTCAACCAAACCTTCACAGCGCAAGGATTAAAGTTGGTGGAGTAACCAAAACCATGAAGCTTTGCACAAAGTGTTTAAGGCTTTGGAAAAATGCCACTAAGCCGAAGACAAAAGAAGTTGAAGAAAAAAAGACGGAAGACGTTTCCGCTAGCGCTGTTTAGTTCTTCAAAAGAGTCAATAGCCGTTGATCTAAGTTAGGGTATCCGTTTATGAAATCCTTATGACTTACGGGCTTTTTCCCTTCGACTTGCAATTTATTTTCCGGAAAAAACTTAAGTATCTTATTATTCCATCTGGTCCAAACACCGGGCCAAGGATATAATGCTCTTATCATCAAATCTAATTTTCCCAAAGACGGAGGATTGGCAAGGTCGAAAAATCCGCTTTCTCTTTTAAGCATTTTCGTATAAGTTGCGTCAATATGAGATTGGGGAGTAAGTTTTGCCTCTCCTTTTACATATTTCTCAAGGTTTTGGGTGATTAGCTTTGCTCCAAGCGGGAATAGTTTTTTATACATAGTTTCTGATGTGTCATTATTTCCAATCTCAACTTTTTTTTGAGCTAAGATTGGACCGTGATCCATTTCCCCATCAAGCTTTATTACCGTAACTCCTGTTTTTCTGTCATCATTTAAAATTGCAGTTTGAACAGGGCTAGGTCCTCTGTATTTAGGTAAAAGAGACGGATGGATGTTTAAAATTCCATATTTAAAGTGTTCTAAAACAAATTTGGGAAGTATTTTTCCAAAAGCAGCCAAAACAGCCACTTCGGACTCTGTGTGATTGATGCTGTCAAGTGAGGTATTTTCATCGACCACAAGTTCGATTTTAAAATCTTTCAAGTATGGCAGGACCAGGTCTTTAAAATTTAAAGCTCCAAAAAATACAATCTTCATAGGCTAATTGTACTAAATTATTATCCCATTATGCTATAATCCGCTCAATATGGCAGTAAGAAAAGTCTTGGAGGCAGGAGAGCCTAAGTTAAAAGCAAAAAATAAATTTCTAAAGAATTTTAAATCCTCAGAAACAAAGAAACTTTTAAAAGATCTCTCAGACACGATGTATAAAACAGGTTTGATAGGAATAGCAGCGCCTCAGATAGGTGAAAATTTCATGGTTTTTGTAACGCACCCGAGGAATACCGGTTCAAGAAAACTTGTCAGAGCAGACAAACTAAGGATTTATATAAATCCAAAGTTGACCTTTAAAT
This sequence comes from bacterium, assembly GCA_021825955.1. The sequence goes on from JAKAEH010000118.1 coordinate 3,639, forward strand.
CAAAAGAAAAAACCGTTATCTATGAAGGTTGTGGAAGCTGTGGAGACATTTTTGGACCTGTTTTAAGACCGAGAGAGATACAAGTAGAGGCACAGGATGAAAACGGGAACAGATTTAGATTAAAGTGCGACGGAATAATGGCAAGGGTTATTCAGCACGAATACGACCATTTAATGGGAATAGAGTTTATACAAAAAGTTAGTAATTACAACAAAATAGTTGTTCAAAAGTATTATCGAAAACACATCAGGCTTTCAAAAGAACAGATGGAAAATTCAAAGACGACAAAGATTGAAATAATATGACAGCGGAAAAAGCAGAAAGAATGCCTGTGCAGACGGAAAATTGGGCTGCGTTTATGGCAAGGCTTGG
>JAKAEH010000119.1 GCA_021825955.1 bacterium
AGCGACGATGTATATTCTTCTTTTCAAAAAAATTGGAGACTGGAGACAGATTCTGACCCGCTCCGAGGAAACTATAGAGGCGACAAGGATAAATCCTTAACTTGTTATGTCTGACAAACAAATTCGTAATTTTGCAATCATTGCCCATATAGATCATGGAAAATCTACTCTTGCAGATAGATTTTTGGAGATTACAAATACTGTAGCAAAAGATAAATTAAGGGAGCAGTTTTTGGATCAGAATCCTATTTCAAGAGAAAGAGGAATTACAATTAAACTCGCTCCGGTAAGAATGCAGTATAACTATAATAATCAGGAGTTTACGCTGGATTTGATAGACACACCCGGCCACATGGACTTTTCCTATGAAGTTTCCAGAACTCTTGCGGCCTGTGAGGGCGCCATACTTCTTGTTGATGCTACAAAAGGCATTCAGGCTCAGACGGTGGCTCATTTTAATGCCGCAAAAAAAGAGAATCTTAAAATAATCCCGGCAATAAATAAGATTGATCTTCCCTCAGCGCGAGTGGAGGAAGTAAAAAAAGATCTGATTGAAATGTTCGGATTTTCGGAGGAGGAAATTTACTTGGTCAGTGCGAAAACAGGGAAAAATGTAAAGGAGCTTTTGGAAGCAGTTGTAGAAAAGATTCCTCCCCCCTTAGCTTTGCAAACAGAGCCTCTTAAGGCTCTGGTTTTTGATGCTGTATTTGATGAGCACAGAGGAGTAATAATTTTTACAAAGCTTTTTGGCGGTAGCGTTAAAAAGGGAGATAAAATAAACTTTATACAAAGTAAAACCGATGTTGACGTTTCCGAAGTTGGATTTTTTTCTCCTTACCTTATTTCCAAGGATGAACTTATTGCAGGAGAAATAGGCTATATCGTGACGGGAGTAAAGGATATCAGAAGAACAAGAGTTGGAGATACGATTACTTTTCAAGGGACAACAGTTGTGCCGCTTCCCGGATATCAGATGCCAAAGCCTATGGTATTTTTCGGAGTATACCCTAAAACCTCAAATGAATACGTTCATTTGCGTGAAGCCCTAACGAAGCTGTCTTTAAACGACGGATCGTTGACCATAGCAAACGAGTATTCTGCTTTTTTAGGAAGTGGATTCAGGGTTGGTTTTTTAGGGCTTCTTCATGCAGAAATTGTAAGAGAGCGTTTAGGCAAAGAGCAAAACGTTGAGCCTCTTTTAACAATGCCTAGGGTTTTGTATAAAGAAGAAAATGAAAAGATGCTCGAGCCGTACATGAATTTGACAATTTTTGCACCCTCAAATTATGTAGGTGCAATAATGACTGTTGCACAAAACAAAAGAGGAACTCTTTCAGATATTTTTTATCACAAAAATAATGTGGTATTAAAATATGAAATGCCTTACTCAATGTTTATAAGAGGATTATCTGCTGACTTAAAAAGCGCAACCCAGGGATTTGCAAGTTTGGATTACGACATTTTAGGATTTAAAGAGGCAGACTTAGTAAAAATGGATATTCTTATTAACACAGAAGTAATCGACGTTCTTTCAGAGCTTGTCTATAGCGATGAGGCAGAGGCGGTTGGAAGAGAGAGGCTCAAGAAATTAAAGGAAAATCTTCCAAAGCAACAGTTTAAACAGGTCCTGCAGGCGGCAATTGGAGCAAAAATTTTAGCAAGAGAGGAAATCTCACCATTTAGAAAAGATGTCTTGGCAAAGATGTCGGGCGGGGACAGAACAAGAAAAGATAAGTTGCTGGAAGCTCAGAAAAAAGGTAAAGAAAGACTCATAAATGTTTCAAAGGTAGAGATTCCGCAGAAAGCTTTGCTTTCCATGCTCGAGAGCTAAAGCGCAAAGAGAAGTATTGCTCCGACTATTGTTAAGATTGTTCCCAAAGCACCTATTGTTACGATATTGCTTGGACCCGTTGGCGGCAATGGAGACGGATTCTGGACAATTGCAGTCGGAGTGGCATTAGCGCCGTTAACGGTTACAACTACAGAACATCCTCCTGAGCTGACATTACCCGTAGCGTCTGTAAGCGTAGCGGTTGCAGTAAATGTTCCCGCTGTATTGTAGACGTGGGATTGCAGAATACTTACCGAGCTTGTTCCTATTCCTCCGGAGTTATTTACATTCAGTGATTGTCCGTCGCCAAAGTTAAATGTAGCTTTACTTATGGTTGAAGTGGAGCTACTTCCTGTAAGCGTTAGGTTAACACTGTAAGGAGCGGTTCCGCTGGAAGACCTGTCAAGAGTTAAGCTCGAGCATACAGGATTTGAGTTGTTTGCGACAGTTGTCGGCGCAGGAGTATCGGTCGGAGCCTGCGTGGGAACAGGCGTAGGTGTTAGGTCTGTTGTAGGTGTTGGCGTTAACGTCGGCCCGGCAGTCGGCGCAGGAGTATCGGTCGGAGCAGGAGTAATAGTTGGAGTAGGAGTGGCATTTGCTGAAGCTAAAATGTTTACGCTTGCGGGATTTGTGGTTGAAAGAACATTTTCGTTGAATTTATCAGTAGAGCCAAGTGATAGCACCTGCGTTTGATTGCCGAATGTAATTTGAGTGGGAGCATTGTCTGTTGGGGCGATAGCTTTAAAAGAGATGCTTCCTACTTTCGTCGGTTTTTGTATTGCGTTTTGAGGGCTCCCTCCTATGGAAACCGTAACTGATATCGTGCCGGGAGTGTAAGTCGGTGCCTGCAAAACAGACGGAAACGCCGCGGTATTCGGAACAAAACCGTCGGTAGTGACCGCAAGTTTGGTCGCATCGTAGTTTATTACCAGCTTAACAAATGAAACAAGATTTGAGGACGGGTCAACGTTTACGTCAAATCCGATTGTATTTCCCACGGTTGTTGTTTGCGAGGAGGGTGTTATCGTCAGCGTGCTGGCAGCAACAGCCCCGCTTTGTGTTTTTTGCTGTTGCTGGGCAAGATACACAGTTATAGGTATCGCTACGAGCAAAATAATAACAAAGCCTAAGAGAAGAATTGTTTTTCCAGACGGTAGCGACATATTTTATTACTAAATAAATCGTATAGAAAATGAACCCAACTGTCAATAACACTTGACATCGTTAACCCCGATGTAGTATAAATTAGCAGTCAGTTGTTTCAACTGACATTTTTCTTTAATTTTTAAATTTTAATTTTATGGCAAAAAACAATATTAAACCGCTTTTTGATAATGTTTTAATAAAACCTTTAGAAGCCGAGGAAAAAACCGCATCCGGAATTTTGCTTCCTGATTCTGCTAAGGAAAAACCCCAAATGGGAGAAATTGTTGCCGTTGGGCCTGGAAAAATAACTCCAAAAGGAGAAGTTGAAAAAATTGTTGTTAAAGTAGGTCAAAAGGTTATGTATAAAAAATGGGGAGGAAATGAAATTAAAGTCAATGGTGAGGAATTAATGCTGGTAGAGCAAAAAGATATTTTGGCAATTTTAGAATAATATGGCAAAGCAGATTAAATATTCAAAAGACGCAAGAGCATCTCTTAAAAAAGGAGTAGATCAGTTAGCAGATGCAGTAACCACGACTCTTGGTCCAAAGGGAAGAAATGTCGCTTTGGATAAAAAGTGGGGTGCGCCTACTGTTGTTCACGACGGAGTTGCCGTTGCTAAAGAAATAGAACTTAAGGATCCGTTTGAGAATATGGGGGCACAGCTTATAAAGGAAGCAGCTTCTAAAACTTCTGATGTTGCAGGAGACGGAACCACGACTGCTACTCTTTTAGCTCAGTCAATCATAAATAAGGGTTTTGATAAGGTAAATACAGAAATTAATCCTATGATATTAAAGTCTGGAATGGAAAAAGGGGTAGAACAGGTTGTTGCAAAAATTAAACAAATGTCCACTCCTGTAAAAGAAGCGGATGTCGCAAAAGTAGCTACAATATCTGCACAAAATGAAGAAATAGGAAAATTAATTGCAGACGCCTTATCAAAAGTAGGTAAAAATGGGGTTGTAACGGTTGAGGAAGGAAGGGGAACAGAGCTTTCTATTGATTACAA
>JAKAEH010000120.1 GCA_021825955.1 bacterium
GTTATAGTGAAAGACAATCTTGTAGGAAAAATTGTTAAAACATCTGCGTTTCTTTCAAGCGTTGTGCTTATTACAAATTCTTCTTCCGTTTTTACGGCAAACACCCTTGAAACAGGAGCTTTAGGTGTTGTAAAAGGACAAGGGGGAGGGGAACTTATTTTAGATAATGTTCTTCTTTCGGAAAATTTAAAAAAGGGAGATACGGTGTTAACTAAAGGCGATGTCAATAAAGACGGCATAGGACTGCCCCCTAATTTAATAGTTGGAAAAATAACATCGGTAAGCAAAAAAGCAAGTGATCTTTTCCAAAAAGCAGAAGTTACAAGTTTACTGGATTTTGTAAAAATAAACGACGTTTTTATAATTACCGGGTTTTAAAACCATGCTTTTAAGTTTTGTTTTACTTTTTATTTCCCTTATTTTAGAGTCTTCATTAACAACGATTCCTCTTGTTTTTGTTTTTCTTTTGTGTTTAACCGTAGTTTATAAGGAAAATTTTTTATTCTTTCTCGCGTTTATTTTCGGAATCCTTCTTGATGTTTTATCCTTTAAAACCATCGGAACATCCAGTATTTTTTTTGTTACATTCTTATTTTTAATTTTGACATATCAGAGAAAATTTGAAATTAGAACCTATCCTTTTATTTTAATTTCCTCTTTTTTAGGAAGTTTGGGATATTTACTGTTTGTAGGGTACACAAATTCAATAATCTTTCAATCTGTTATAAGTTCGTTTTTGGGAGTTTTAATTTTTTATTTTCTAAATAAAAGTATTAAACAAGCTAAAACTTCTTCTGATAATATTTAAATATGATTAAAACAGGTGTTGCTTTTGGGGATTATATATCTTTTGAAAGTTCAAAAAGAAAAAACTATGATTATGAGGATAAAAATAAAAATACCAGGGATTTATTTTTGTCTTTAGTTTTTTTAATTTTTTTCGTCCTTTTGTTTTCAAGATTGTTTTTTCTTCAGATTATAAGAGGATACTATTATAGAAACCTTTCCGACAATAACAGGACAAAAACCGTAATAATTCATGCACCCCGGGGAATAATTTTTGACAGAAATAATACTCCCATCGTATTTAATATTCCGGGTTTTAGAAAAACAGTGGATGGAAAAACCGTGTTTTTGGGAAAAGATGAGGCACTTTCCGAAATGACACATGGGGAAAAGGGAATTGAGATAGACAGCCTTAGACAATATCAATATAAAGAGGCGTTCTCCCACGTAATAGGGTATATAGGACAGATTTCAAAAGAAGAGCTTGCAACCACAAAATATTCAACATATGACGGGGGAGATATTGTAGGAAAGATAGGTATAGAAAAGCAATATGAGGAAAAACTTAAAGGAGCAGACGGAAAAGAACTTTATGAGGTTGACGCAAAAGGAAATTTGGTAAGAAGACTTGGGCAGGATGAACCAATTCCTGGACAAAATATACAAGTTACTTTAGATGCAAAACTTCAGAATGCGGCATTTTTGGCTGTAAAAGACGTTAAAAAAGGAGCTGTAATTGTTTCAAATCCAAAAGGAGAAATTTTGACCCTTATTTCAAAACCTTCTTTTGACCCAAATCTTTTTACAATGGGCCAAAGCTATAAAATATCAACTCAAAGCTCTTACCTTACCCTGCAGGATGTTTTATTGGATTCAAAGAACCAACCTCTTTTAGATAGAAGCATAAGCGGGGTTTATCCGCCCGGTTCTACTTTTAAACTCGTTGTTGCCGCAGCAGGACTTGAAAATAACATTATTGACGAAAATTTTAAAGTTGAAGATACGGGAATTTTGCGGGTGGGTGCGTTTTCCTTTTCAAATTGGTATTACACTGGGTACGGAGGTAAAGACGGGGATGTAAATATAGTAAAGGGGATAAAGCGCTCAAACGACATATTCTTTTATAAGCTTGCAGAGAAAATCGGGGTAAAAAAGATTTCCGAAATTGCGGTCAAGTTCGGTCTTGATAAAAAATTAGGCATTGATTTGGCAGGGGAAGAAGAGGGAACCGTTCCTACACCCGATTGGAAAGAAAAAACAATAGGAGAAGCCTGGTACTTGGGGGATACATATCATTATGGAATAGGACAAGGGTTTTTATTGACTACCCCTCTTCAGGTAAACGGATGGACGCAGGCAATTGCAAACTCAGGGACACTTTATAAACCCCATCTTTTAAAAAATGCAAAACCTGAAACACTTTCTTTGGGATTACTTAATAAACACTCAACAGATTTAATAAGAGAAGGAATGATAGAAGCTTGTAAGCCGGGTGGAGTTGCGTGGCCATTGTTTAACTATCAGGTAAAAAATGCAAAACTTAAAATAGACGGAAAAAACATTTTGGGCGTAGAATCGTCATCGGGGTCAGCCGATGTAAGAAGAATCGCAATTGCTTGTAAAACAGGAACCGCAGAGCACGGTGGGCCCGATACAAAGCCTCATGCATGGATTACTCTTTTTGCTCCGGCCTATGATCCCGAAATCATAGTTACGGTTTTATCCGAAGAATCAGGTGAAGGAAGCAATATTGCAGCTCCAATTGCAAAAAAGATACTTGATAATTGGTTTAACAGATAAAATAAGGTTTTGTGTGAACTTTTTGGTGCCATCAAGTAGGTCTTAATTAAAATGAAAATAAAGTTACCCCTTGACACCCCCTGTATAATTTAGACTACAATTTTGTTTATTATGAAAAATTTAGTTATTGTCGAATCACCTACAAAAGCAAGAACCATAGGAAGATTTTTGGGGGACTCCTATGAAATCATCGCATCTATGGGCCATATCATGGATTTACCAAAATCAACGTTGGGAGTGGATATAGAGAATGATTTCAAGCCGGACTACCAGACAATGCCTGATAAAAAGAAAGTTTTATCCCAGATTAAAAGTGCCAGTAAGAATGCAACTAATATTATTCTTGCAACAGACCCTGACAGGGAAGGAGAAGCAATAGCATTTCATGTAAAAGAGTCAATAGAAGCAAGGGGTAAAAAGTTTTCAAGAATAGTTTTCCATGAAATAACAAAAGAAGCAATAGAAGAAGCTTTAGCTTCACCAAGAGATATAGACGAAAACTTAGTTGATGCCCAAACTGCAAGAAGAGTACTTGACAGGCTTGTAGGTTATAAACTCTCTCCCATTTTGTGGCGAAAAGTAAGGCGAGGTCTTTCTGCGGGAAGAGTTCAGTCTGTTGCTTTGAGGCTGATTGTTGAAAGAGAAAGAGAAATTGAAAAATTTAAAAAAGAACCTTACTATACGATTTCCGTTACTCTTAAAAAAGATTCAAACGAAGTTGTCTTTGAACTTATTGAAATAGCAGAAGAAAAGATTGATATAAGTGAAAAAGTTAATCTGTATGACGGAGAATACACTTTTACCAAAACAAAGATAAGTACCCAAAATAAGGCAAAAGAAATCGAAGAAGACTTAAAAAACAAAGAGTTTTTAGTTTCAGACGTTACTAAAAAAGAAATGAGAAGAACTCCGCCTCCTCCCTATACAACCTCAACTCTTCAGCAGGACGGTGCAAGAAGAATGGGTCTTTCTGGAAGAAGAACAATGGCTTTGGCGCAAAAGCTTTATGAAGAAGGGTACATTACATACCATAGAACAGATTCTGTAGCAATTTCCGAAGGCGCCAGAAAACAAATTACAGAATATGTAAAGAAGGAATTCGGAGACAGATACCTTCCCCTAAAGCCCAGATATTACAAAACAGTCCAGAAAAATGCACAGGAAGCACACGAGGCAATAAGGCCTGCCAAGGTTGGAGTTACTCCCGCCCAAGTCTCCAAGGATTTAGGTGCACAGTATGGAAAATTGTATGATATTATTTGGAGAAGAGCTGTCGCAACCCAAATGGCAGAAGCTGTTACGGAATCAACAGTTGTTTTGGTTAATGTTTCAAGTGACCAATATTTACTTAAAGCAAACGGGTCGGTTTTGGTATTTGACGGCTTTTTAAGAATAAATCCATA
>JAKAEH010000121.1 GCA_021825955.1 bacterium
AAACCTTCAAGAGGCTGGGCAAGGCATATTAGAAAAGAAAAATCCGCCAGCCGAACTTAAATCTGTTTCGTTTTTATATAATCTTCGTTATTTATTATGGATGGGAATTCTAAAAAGATGCAGGCACTCGTAGAAAAAGTGCAAAAAGGAGATGTACAAGCTTTTGGAGAAATTTATGACCTGCTCGTTGATAAAGTTTACCGCTTTATTTACTTTAGAACCGGAATCAAAGAAGACGCGGAAGACTTGACCGAGAATACGTTCGTAAAAATCTGGAAAAGCGTTGCGTCGTATAAAAATGAGGGGGTACCTTTTGAAGCATGGGTATTTAGAATTGCGAGAAACGTTGTGATTGACCATTACAGAACTAAAAAACAGAAAATAAGTTTGAATGAAGAATTGCGAGAAACTCTTCCCGACGATAAGGAACTGCCCGAAGATTTACTGCATACGAAGATGTTAAAAGAAGTTATATTTGAAAAAATGAAACTTCTCCCTGACAGCTACAGGGAAATAATTGTTTTAAAATTTATCGAAGAAAAAAGAAATGATGAAATCAGCGAAATACTGGAAAAACCTGTTGACCATGTAAGAGTTTTGCAATCAAGAGCTTTGGCTGCTCTAAAAAAAATAATATATGAAAAACGAAATTAATTTAAATAAACTGGAAGATATATTAAAAACCTTAAAAACATACGGGGATGCTTCTCCATCGGAAGTTTTTAAACAAAATGCAAGAATTAGGATATTAAACCAAATATCCGTAGAGCCTTCTTTTGAGACAAATAAAAACCGCAAAAAGTATTTTTCATTCCGCTTGGCCTTGGCTCTTGTTTTATTGCTTATTCTGATTCCCACAGGAACTATTCTTGCCGCTCAGTCGGCCGGGCCAAAAAACAAACTTTATCCTATTAAAATTGCAAGTGAAAATATTGCCCTTAAGCTTTCCCCTCCCCAATTAAAACCGTCCATAGCATTGGAAATTGTCAAAAGAAGAGAAGAAGAAATTTCGAACCAAAAAAGTCAAAACAACGACATGCAACAGGAAATTAACAGATATAAAGAAAGCATAGATAATGCTAAAAGCGTAACCCCGTCCAATGATTCGGCAATAAATAACGAGTTAAATACCTACGAGAAAAACATGGACAAACTAATTAATAATGACGAAAACGGAAGGGGGCAAAATCAAGTTCCCATGGAACAAAAATCAGATAGTTCACTGCAAAATTCCGAAAATCAGAATGTTAAAGGAGACAGCACAGAGAATAAAAATCAACAGCCGCATGCCTCTAAATCACCGGAAAGTTCTCCAACATTTAATCCCGTAGAAAACGTTCAAAAAGGTATAGAAGACACAATGCATAATCTAACCGCCACCCCTACTCCAGAGCCGCAAGACCGCTAACTGTTACGTTTTATATACTTTTCCGTTTTTACTTTTATAAGAAAAGGGGGTGAAAATAAGTTATGCAACTAATACTGGCAATCGCAGCAACATTAGCTTTAGGAAGTGCAGCTTTTTTCAATTTAGGAACAAATAATCCTAAAAATCCATTACACGCAAATGGATTAGTAAAAGCAGAACAGGTAGTAACAAATGCTATCGCTAAAGAACACATAGAGGAAAATCTACAGAGAACACCAGGACAAACACCTGAACCGACAGAAGAACCATCGGCAACACCGGCGGCCACACCGATGGCAAGCCCTAGTTCTCAGGTTAATTTCAGTGTAGGTGTTAATAATAATCATAGACTTTCCATAAGGGGTCAAGGTGAGGACAGAGAAGATGAAAACGGGGAAGAAAATGGGGAGAGAGTGCAAACCCAATCGTCTTTAAGAGTCCAATCTGAAACCAAGTTGGAAAATTTAGGAGAATTGTAATCGAAAGATTTGTCTCCTAAGCTATGATCCAAAAATTAAAGGGGCAACGTGAAACGTTGCTCCTTTTTTATGAGGACTGTTTTGACTTAATATTTTTTCTTCTTACTGGTAAACGTTCTGCTTTCAAATTAAAACCTTCAGTGACTTTTCTTGTATCGGGTAAAAACGTAATTTCTCCGGAACCGGCCATCTCTGCAACTGCTACGTCGTCTACCACCCATACAGTTGTAACGCTTGCTTTTCTGGCAACTCTTGACCCCAAACTATTTAATCCTTCTTCTATAAGAGACTGCAAAACATCGGGCTCCATATCTTTCCGCGGGGTAACTTCTATTACCACTCTTCGCGAAGTTACCTTTCTAAATCTTTTTTTTGACCTTACGGATTCTCTTAATTTAGCGATATCAAAGACTACTTCCGTATGAGTTGGAGTTGCGGTAAGCTTAACGTCATGAGAACTGGAAGTGAGTCCTCTCAAATCAGGGTTACCTTTAATAACGGGAAGAATTGCATCCCTAATTGCTTCTCTTGCCTTTTTAGCATCCTGCGCTTCTTTAGTTGTTGCTTTTTCTCTTTCTGTGGCGTCTCTAAGTAAAACCGCATCGCCTGTAAGAGATTCCAACACTTCGGGAGAAGGTGCGGTAAAATCCACCGCAGCAGGTTCTATAAGAAGAGATAGCTCTCCTTCAACAACTGTAAATTCCTTAAACCTTTCACCGCTTTTGGGTCTGGGAGAAACTTTTGTTCCCTCAACCCGAGGATGAGCTGTGTGCGGCGCCCTTGTTGTTGTTACGGGCTGTCCCTCAATAAATCTTGCCATAGTGGGCACAATTATAGCTTACTTTCCGGATTTGTTCAAACAAAGCTATTTTTTCCTATACCCACAAAAAGTGTATATGAGCTTTTACGAGGTAAAAATTTTGTAGAAATTAGTAAAGTTTTTATTTATAGTGTCTGTTGTTTCTTCTCTTGTTTTAGATCCATTTTTAAAATCTACTATACTTTGCCAAAATACCGTTCTTCCAACGGCAAATCCAAGGACTCCTTGCACTTGACTTCCGACTTTAAGCCATTCGTCAACTTTTTCTTCCCCTTCTCCCCTTCCTAAAACTACCAAACTTACATTTTCTCTTTTATGTTCTTTTGCGGCTTCTACAATTTCTTTATATTCTTCTTTGGTATCAAATCCCTCGAGTTTCCAAACATCCGGTTCGACTCCAAAATCCTGTAGTTCTTTAATTACAGCAACTGTAAGAGTCGGTCTTAAAAGGCTATCAAAGTCTTCTTTGGAATTATTTGTTTCTTCTTTTTGTTTATCGGTTGGAATAACTAAAACTTCGAGTAAAAACTTAAAGCCTTTCTCCTTACAAAAACCGCTTACTATTTTAAGCTTTTCCAACTGCCTATGTCTTAACTCCTCTTGGTCTTCGGGATTATATCTTATTAGAACTTTTACAAATTCCGGGTTATATTTTTCTATGTGAGAAGCAAAATCGGACCCGTACTGGAAATCAAACTCTTCCTGACCTGTTTTTTCGGTAGTCAAAAGTATTATGTATCCGTTTTCTTTTGCATCCTTTAAAACTTGGTCCCCGAATTCTTCATCCACCAAAATAGCTGCATATTCTTTGGGAATTCCGTTTTCAACCGCTTTTTTAAAACCTTCATATATTATTTGTTTGTACTCTCTTATAGAAGCCCGTTCTTCTTCCGATAATTCTTCTAAGGTTTGCTTGTTAAACAAATTTTTGGCAAAAGTTGCTCTGTGGTCAAACGGGAGAATATAGAGAGGTTTTGCGTATCCTAAATTATCCATCTATTATCTAGTTTCTCGTGGTTTTCCTTTTTTGTCAACTGCATTATGATTCTTTAAAAAAATCCGTATCTATACCCTCAAGCATTTTTGCCATCATATACCTTGCATGTTCTGCTTTTTCCCTTTCGGTTTCGGGAAATTTGAGCGGCATTGTAGCTCCTACCTTAAGAAACTGGTACGTTCTAAAAGCAGCAACACTTGTATCTAAAGTCATCTCCGTACTTATTACTCCGCTTGCCATTCCGTTTAGCTGAAACTTTATTTCCCTAAGTCTAGATCGG
>JAKAEH010000122.1 GCA_021825955.1 bacterium
ATCTTCAAAAATGTGAATTTATTAGTTTCCTATTAATTCTTTTTCACTCCAAATAGTTATTTGATTTGGTGATGGATTTTCAGAACTTATATTTTGATGTCTTTCTTCAATAAGTCTTAATCTGTATTGCGGACTACCTCCTCTTTGCATAAGACGTCTGGCTGTTGCCCTGTTTTTTCTTGCTCCATCCATTGAAGGTCTGGGTTTTTCCATAAGGCCCAGATTATACTATTAGTATAGGCTTAAAAACAAGTTTTCAAGTGCAAAACGCGGACTTATATTTGTAGTTTTAATAATAAAGTAGGTTTTTTGCATTTTCTTAATAGCTTTCCCAAATTTTTTTTCGTTTTCCAAATTTTTTTCCGCAGTTAAAATTAACTCTTCCAAAAAAACTAATGCCTCTTCCCTGCTTTTTCCGTTTCCCTGCGCATTTATTAATGCGTTCTTTCCCTGCATAAAGTCTTTTAAAACCTTAAGATTTTGGGATATATTTTCACCGTCTAATTTTTTAACTATTTTTAAATTCAAAATATTGCATCTTGATAAAACAGTCGGAAGTAAAAAGTCTGTTTCTTCGGTAAGCATTATAATAATAGTATTGTTTGGGGGTTCTTCCAAAAGTTTTAAGAAAGAGTTTTGCGCTTCCAAAGTCATACCCAAGAAAACCTCAAGAATTACGGCTTTTTTCTCGCTTTTAATTGGTTTTAGAAAAACACGTTTCTGTAAAAGCCTGATTTCTAAAATTCCAAGAGCTTTTTCTGTTTCAATTGTATCTATGTCAAACTTGGAAATTTTATTTTCCCCGCATACCTGAAGTGCCTTTTCTTTTGTTTTTTCTTTTGAGCCTACTATTAATATACTTTGCATAAAAATCTCATTGACTTTATATCACATTTTTTCATACTATAATAGTAATGCCCAGCGATACATCGAACTTATCACAGTCTCAGGGTTCTTCAAGCCAAAGCCTGGCAGATGTTTTATTTGCCGATAAATTACTCACAAAAGAACAATATGATGATGTAACAGTAAAAAGTGCAAGTAAAGGATTATCGGAAGAATCTGTTATTGAATCTTTAAATGTTATTCCTGCAGAAAAATTTGCAGAGGCAAAAGCAAAATTATTAAATATTCCCTTTGTATCTTTGGATAATGCTTCTTTTTCCCCGCAAGCCTTAGGTTTTGTTCCAAGAGCTGTTGCGGAAAGGTTTGCTCTTATTCCTTTTGCATACGATGAAAAAACCCAAACCCTTTCCATTGCAATGGCAAACCCGGTTGATTTGGAAGCTGTCACTTTTGTTAGAGAAAAAACAGGACAAAACCTAAAAACATTTGCTGCCTCTGTTCCTGAGGTAGAAAGAGCTGTAAACCAGCAGTATAGACAAGAGATAGTAGGAGAAGTTGGAGCCGCGTTAAAAGAAACAGAAGAGGGTCTCGGGAAGATAAAAACAATTAACACAACCGAAATTGCCCAAATTATTAAGGAAGCTCCAATTGCAAAAATCGTTTCTACAATTTTGGAATACGCGGTAACGAGTAGGGCCTCGGATGTCCATATAGAACCGCAGGAAGATAGAGTAAGAATTAGATACAGGATTGACGGAATTTTGTACGACAAATTGTCTTTACCCAAAAGCGTTCAGGAGGCTGTACTTTCAAGGATTAAGATTTTGTCGGAAATGAAAATTGACGAACACAGAACTCCCCAGGACGGAAGATTTAATTTCAAGGTTGAAGATAAAGAAGTGGATCTTAGAATTTCGGTTCTTCCGACGACTTTTGGTGAAAAAATCGTAATGAGACTACTTCGAAAATCAGGCGGAGTCCCCTCTTTGGAGGAATTGGGCCTAAACGGCTCATCTATAAGAAATCTAGAAACCGCAATGTTAAGGCCACACGGAATAATAATAGTAGTAGGGCCTACTGGTTCCGGAAAAACAACCACCCTCTATTCCGTATTAAACAAGCTAAATACAACAAGGGTAAATATTTCAACTCTTGAAGACCCGGTTGAATACCAGATGCCCGGAATTAACCAGGTGCAGGTAAATCCTGCGGTAGGTCTAACTTTTGCTGAAGGATTAAGATCTTTTTTGCGGCAGGATCCAAACATTATATTGGTCGGAGAAATACGTGACAAAGAAACAACAGAACTTGCCATTCAGGCAGCACTTACCGGACATTTGGTATTTTCTACTTTGCATACCTCAAATGCTGCAGGAGCGCTTCCCAGGCTTTTGGATTTGGGAGCAGAAACATTTTTACTTGCGTCAACCATGAATGCGGTTTTAGGACAAAGAATTGTAAGAAAAATCTGTCCGCACTGTAAAGTAGAATTTACTCCCCCGCAGCAGATTGTGGACGAAATGAAAATAGTATTGGGGAAATATTTTCCCGAGAGTAAAAAAGAAGTGAAATTTTATAAAGGAAAAGGCTGTGAGGAATGTGGAGATACTGGCTATATAGGAAGAGTCGGTATTTTTGAAACTCTTCCTATTTCCGACAAAATTGCAGCCATGGTTTTACAACATTCGGATTCTGGTACAATAGAAAAAGAGGCCATTTCCGAAGGTATGATAACCATGAAACAGGACGGTTATTTAAAAGTACTTTCGGGAATTACAACTGTAGAAGAAGTATTGCGTGTGGCACAAGAATAAGGATTTGAAAGTTGCTATTTAAAAAATAAAAAATTTGTTACTATAGAAATAGCAGGAATTAAAAAAAGTATGGATATTCATGAATTATTAGATTTAACAATTAAAAATAACGCATCGGATTTACATCTTTTACCGGGTATTGCGCCGGCTTTAAGAATAGACGGGTCATTAAGATATTTATCCAACTATACTCCGGCAACGCCATCTGAGATGGAAGCAATAATTTTCTCTATTTTAAAACCCGAGCAGAAAGAGCTTCTAATAAATAACAAGGAAATTGATTTTTCTTTCGGGTTCGGAGGAGGAGCATACGGAGATTTGGGAAGATTTAGAGCAAATCTTTATTACCAAAGGGGTGTTTTATCTGCGGCATTTAGGTATTTACAGCAAAACATAAGAACCATAGAAGAATTAAAGCTTCCAAAAATTGCACATAGCTTTGCAACTCTTAAACAGGGGTTTGTTTTGGTAACCGGTCCTACTGGTCATGGAAAATCAACAACTCTTGCAGCAATAATCAACGAAATAAACCTTGGTAAAGCAAGTCATATTCTAACCGTTGAAGATCCTATCGAATATATATATCCATCTGGAAAAAGTATTATTTCCCAAAGGGAAATGGATTTGGATACGCATTCCTGGTCCTTAGCGCTAAGATCGGCACTTCGTGAGGACCCGGATGTTGTTTTGGTCGGAGAAATGAGAGACCCTGAGACAATTGCAGCAGCTTTAACAATTGCAGAAACCGGCCATTTGGTATTTTCCACTCTTCATACAAACTCTGCTTCACAAACAATAGACAGGATTATTGATTCTTTCCCGGCGAGTCAGCAGGCACAAGTCAGAGTCCAGCTTGCTTCTACACTCAAAGGAGTTATTTCCCAAAGGCTTATCCCAAAAATAGATGGAGGAAGAGTCCCCGGAGTCGAGGTTTTAATCGGAACTTCGGCTGTAGCGACCAATATAAGAGAGGGTAAAACCCATCTTATTGACTCCATAATCCAAACATCCCAGGATTCAGGAATGATAACCCTTGAATCATCCCTTGCTTCTTTGGTTTTGGCAGGAACAATTAGTCTTGAAACTGCAAAAAGCTATTCCTTAAGACCCGAAGAACTCTTAAGAATGATCGGATAATATGAAACTACGATATAAAGCCGCAACAAAGGATGGAAAATTATCTCAAGGGCTATTGGACGCAAAAGATATTAATGAGGCTGCAAATTATCTAAGAACAAAATCATTAATTCCTATAAATATAACAAGAGTAGATAACAAGTTCTGGACAAAACTACCTTTTGTCAAGAAACTTAAATCATCCGA
>JAKAEH010000123.1 GCA_021825955.1 bacterium
GTAATAAGCCCGGGACCAAAAATTCTTAAAAATCTGCTGAATTTTCTTTTTATTTTTTTTTCTTCGTTTTCCACAAAATCTATAATCTATTACAAATATTTATACAAGTTTGCTTAAGCTGATTTGAAGGATAATCTTGAAGCGCTTTTAAATCATTGATAACCTTTTGTACCTGAGGGGAAGATGTAGCAATATCGACGACATTTATATTTGATGCCTCATTCTTAAGATTATCTATTTGTTGCTGAACATTATTTTTTAGGCTTACTCCCGCCGGCACGATCGTAGAAGAAGCGCCAGCAACACTTTGCTTTTTACCGGAAGAGAGGGGATTATTTTGTACTGAATTGGCGCCAAATACCAAGTTTTTAAATTCATATAGCAAAACTAACGCAACCAGGAGGCTAAGTAAAAAAAGGATTATTTTCTTCTTATCCCATATAATTTCTTCTTTTGCTTCTTTCATGCAATAATTGTAGGCAATCATAAATACTTTTGCAAACTATCTTGAAATTTCATAAGCAAAAAATGCTATAATAAATTTTATGAATTTTATTCAGGCAATTCTTCTTTCTATTGTTGAAGGAATTAGCGAATTTCTTCCCATTTCCTCGACTGGACATATGATTATTGCCTCGGATATCCTAAAAATTGCTCAAACAAGTTTTGTTAAAGACTTTGAAATAGTAATTCAGTTGGGCGCAATTTTTGCCATAGTCTTTTTATACTGGAAAAGCATGTCAAAAAATGTGGAAGCTTGGAAAAAAATAATCGCAGCTTTTATTCCAACGGGTATCATCGGCTTTCTGCTTTTTAAAATTATTAAAACTTATCTTTTGGGAAATTCATTAATAACGGTCGCATCACTTTTCCTGGGCGGTATTGCTTTAATATTTTTGGAATTAATTTATAAAGAAAAAGAACATCACGTAGATAAAATTGAAAATATTACGTATAAAAATGCTGTTTTAATAGGCATCTGTCAATCGTTAGCTGTTATTCCCGGAGTATCCCGTTCTGCTGCAACTATTGTAGGAGCTCTTTTTTTGGGAACAAAAAGAAAAGCAGCAACTGAATTTTCCTTTTTGCTAGCTGTTCCCACAATGCTCGCCGCAACAGGACTGGATATTGTAAAAAGCAATTTCTCTTATTCACTTAATGAATGGCTAGTTTTAATAACAGGATTTATTGGAGCTTTTTTAGTCGCCTTAGTTGTTGTCAAATGGTTTATTAAATATGTTCAAACACACACATTTATTCCGTTTGGAGTTTATAGAATAATTGCTGCAATATTATTTTATTTTGTAGTTCTGCGATGACTTCTTTTGAGAAGATTTATAGCCTAGTGTCAGATGTACCAAAAGGAAAAGTAACTACCTACAAAGCACTAGCAAAACTCGTTAATGTTAATCCTAGAATTGTTGGATTCGCACTGCATGCAAATAAAGACCCCAAAAATGTACCCTGTCACAGGGTAATAAATTCTAAAGGAGAAATTTCCAGTGGCTATGCATTTGGCGGACCAAATATTCAAAGAGAGATGCTGGAGCAAGAAGGAATAATTTTCGGACAAAATAATAAGGTAGACCTTAAAAAATTCGGCTATTTTATTTAGTTTTTTTTGCTTTTTTCATATCTCTTATTAGCTCTTTTTTTAGCTCACTTATCGCCAATATAATTTTATTTTCTATATCAGAAACGTTTTCCCTAAGATGTCTCCATGTTGCTTCATGGTTATCCGCAATTAAATTTTTCAAAAAAACTTTTTTTTCTCTTTCAGGAAGATTAGAAAGAACCGTTTCTACAACAGAACTATGAATATTTGCCTCAATTAAAGATACGAGGTGCACTCTTTCGTCGGGAGAAAGATTAAGCTCTGCAATCTCCAGGGACATCTCTGAAGTCTCAACTAAAGGTTCGTAAAATTGTTTATTCTTCATAATGAAATTGGTCCTAAAGGAATTTTATCACTAGGATCATCAATAAAGAAATATAAAACTGGTCCTCTTTGAGCGCCGTCGTATCTTTCCAAGTAATTCATTACCTCGGGAGATCCTCCCAGCTGCTTTCCTGTCCACGGGGCAGGACCTGCGTCACCGATATCTGCAATCACTGCTTTTCCATTCTGCGGATTTACCACCAACATTTTTCTGAATTTAAAAAAATCCAAATATTTACTCTTGTTTTCGTCAAAACCGGGAGCTAAAAATGTCTGAACGGCAATATAATACTTCTCTCTATCCGACTCCTCTTGAGTCATTGCGGCTTGTGATTTTGCAAAATATCCCCACCCACCAAGCCCCGGAGCCATTCCATAATCCCAATATAGCTTTGCATTGTCGGAATTATCAAAGTGAGAAAACATATTATCCCCCGGATATCTTGCCAAATGCTGCTCCTGACCGATTATGCCGTAAGTCGTATTTAGTCTTATCCCGTTAATCTCCGACGAAACCTTTACGCCAAAATCTCTTGTTAGAATCGCACTAATATTAG
Source organism: bacterium (assembly GCA_021825955.1). Next base: position 2,497 of record JAKAEH010000123.1, read on the forward strand.
TTTCTTCCTGCGGCGTTAAAGGTCTTATATCATGAGGCAATGCATTTTTTAAATCAAAAACCAAAAATATTTTTTTATCTATAGCTTGGTTAACCTCTGTTCGTACCGACGAAAAAGCAGTAGGAATTTTAGGAACTACGGGCGCAGTAAGCATGTATATACCCGCTAAGGAGCCAACTGCAATCTGCTTTGAATTATTTAAAAGCCAATCAAAAGAATCCTTATGTTTTTCAAATATTTTCTTTTGAATTTTCGCGTGACGGGTAGTCCATTTTTTACTAAGAAGCTCGTAGGCAGAGTTTTTATTTTTATTCTTCACATTTAAATCATAACAAATTAGAGAAATGAAGAAAACTTAATTAGGCCAGTGGCATTTTTTGTATTTTTTTCCACTTCCGCACCAACAAGGATCATTGCGCCCTAATTTCTTTTTTGCCGCATTCTGAGTTTTTTGACTCTCATTTTTAGCAGAAGAGGACCCTGAAGTTTCATTAACAACGCTGGCACCCGCAGCCTGTGTTACTAAATGCTTATGCTGCTCGTGAACTTCCGGCGGCTCCTGAACCTGAATTTTATAAATTCTATGAACCACCTCATCATCAATTGCGTTTATTAATTGTTCAAACATTGTATACGCTTCATTTTTGTACTCAACTAACGGATCTTTCTGCCCATATCCCCTTAGGCCTATTCCCTGCCTCAAATTCTCTATAGCATCAAGGTGATCAACCCATAAGTTATCAATTGCCGAAAGCGAAACAAATTTTTCAACCTGCCTCATTAAAACTTCTCCCATCTGTTTTTCTCTCGTATTATAAATGTCGTCTGACAAGGTATTAAGAAAAGAGGCTCTTCCTTCAATTGATTTAGCCTGTTCTAACTGATTTTCTATCTGCTTTTTAGAGTTCTCGTCAAACGGGATTATGGTTGAGAATTTGTCCGCAATCTGGGAAGACGGGGAGCCTTCCTCGAAGCTTTCCGAGTACATTGCGACTGTAGCAGAAATTACGCTATGTATTTTGTCTAGAATCTCATTCTTAAGAAGATACGCGTCATCTTTTCCTGAATGCAAAACTTCTTGTCTTCTTGTATAAATTATCTCTCTCTGTTTATTTAAAACATCATCGTAATCAACCAGATGTTTTCTTATGTCAAAATTATATCCTTCAACCTTTATCTGAGCTTGTTCAATAGCACGGGAAACCAAAGGATGCTGCAAGGGGACGTCTTCCGGCATGTTAAAACGCGTCATAAGACCCGATATGGTATCTCCACCAAAAAGTCTCATAATTTCGTCGTCAAGCGCTACGAAAAATTGAGACAACCCCGGATCGCCCTGACGACCACTTCTTCCCCTTAACTGATTGTCAATTCTTCGTGACTCGTGCCTTTCAGTTCCTATTACATAAAGTCCGCCTAAATCCAAAACTTCCTGGTGTTTTTTCTCCCATTCTTTCCACGCTCT
>JAKAEH010000124.1 GCA_021825955.1 bacterium
CGGTGCAATCCTCGTAGTTTCAGCTCCTGACGGCCCCATGCCACAAACAAGAGAACACATACTTCTAGCCCACCAAGTACAGGTTCCTTCAATAGTCGTTTTCCTTAATAAATGCGACATGGTTCAAGACGAAGAACTTTTAGATTTGGTAGAAATGGAAGTAAGAGAACTTCTTACAAAATATCAATATCCGGGAAATGATGTGCCAATTATAAGAGGTTCTGCACTTAAAGCCTTAGAAGGCGATGCAGAGGCGGAAAAACAAATATTAGCCTTAATGGATGCGGTTGATAACTATATTCCAACACCGGTAAGAGATACGGAAAAACCATTCCTTATGCCTGTTGAAGATGTTTTCTCGATTAAAGGAAGAGGAACAGTTGTAACCGGAAGAATTGAAAGAGGCAAGGTTAATGTAAACGAACCGGTAGAAATAGTAGGAATTAAACCCACAAGACAATCTGTTGTAACCGGAGTTGAAATGTTTAGAAAACAGCTCGACGAGGGTATTGCAGGAGATAACGTAGGATTACTTCTTAGAGGAGTAGAAAAAGCAGACGTAGAAAGAGGACAGGTTGTTGCAAAACCGGGTTCAATAACACCTCACACCCAATTTGAAGCAGAAGTTTATATCCTTGCAAAAGAAGAAGGCGGAAGACACACACCATTCTTCACAGGATACAGACCGCAGTTTTATATAAGAACAACAGACGTAACGGGAGAAGCAACACTTCCTTCGGGAGTAGAAATGGTTATGCCCGGAGATAATGCAAAAATGAATGTTAAACTCATTGTACCTGTTGCAATGGAAGAAGGACTTAGATTTGCTGTTAGAGAGGGCGGAAAGACAGTCGGAGCAGGAGTAATCTCAAAGATTATTGCTTAATGTTTGTATAAGTGTTAGAATCAATGACCGCAAGGTCATTTTTTTTGTAAAGGATCTTTAAAATATGCCAAAAGGAAGAATAAGAGTACGATTAAAAAGTTATGACGCAAGAGTAATTGACTCTACGTGTCAGCAAATTTTAGATACGGCCATAAGGACCGGAGCTAAAGTCGTAGGCCCGATACCTCTTCCTACAAAAAGAAGCGTATTTGCAGTAAACAAATCCCCATTTATAGATAAAAATGCCAGAGACCACTTTGAAATAAAAGTCCATAAAAGATTAATAGACATAGTTTCTCCAACCGAAAAAACAATCGACAGTCTTACACATCTGGAACTCCCAGCAGGTGTTAACATCGAAATCAGGATGTAAGCTTTCGATAAAGCGAAATCCTGAGCGAAGTTGAAGAATAACCCCACCCCGCAATTTTCAGAATACGAAAAGATATGCTATAATCCCCTTTATCATGACAATAAGAAAAGTTACTCAAACTGAAGATCCAGGTCTTAAGGCAAAATTAAATAATTTCACTAAAATAAATACAATTATACTCGCCAATAATCGTGAGTTTTTTTCTCCAATCGATAAATATGTATTAGAAGAACAATTAGATGAATTTGTAGAAGCTGATTTTGATGAAGCCGATATGGATGTGATGATTTTGGGTGATAATAAGGCTGTGGTTGTTTCAAGACCAATTGACCCTGATTTTATTGCTGATATAACAAAACTATTTGGTTATAAAAATCTTCAGATTATTACTCCAAAAGATTCAGGTAAAGGATTAAGTTTTAGTTTAGAAAATGATAAAAAAGCATTACGTCAATTGCAAGAAATGATAAAGCACTCAGACAAAGTCAGCTTTGTTCCCTGGGGGGTAACAAGAGAAACCTTATCTTTAATCAAAACTCTTAAGAAAAAAGTAAAACTTTATACTCCTGAATGCCCAATCGAATCAGGAGAATGGATACCTGATTATGCAAATACGAAAATAGGCTCAAGAGAGGTGTTATTAAAAGTTAGTTACTCATGTCCCAGCTTAAATCTAATGGGAGGATTTACTGCTCCCGATCTTTTAACGGGTAGCGATATTGCAAAATATTTAATTAATAAAGGCAAGGGCGTTGTATTTAAAGCAAATTTGGGAGTTGGAGGTATTGGTGTAAATGTTTTTCCTTTAACAAAAGAATTGAAATCAGAAGTAGGTTTTAATAATATGATTAAAAAAATAGCGCGAAACAGTTTGTTTAACAGCGCTCCGTTTATTGTTGAGGAATATATAGAGCCTGATTTTAAAAGTTCCTGTACATTTCCCAGTATAGAGGCACTTATTAATACAGATGGGTCTGTAGATATTAAGGCTTATACTGCTATGGTAATCGAGAGTAAAAACGAAGAGCTTACTTGGCATGGGATTGGAATAGGTAAGGGTGTTTTTACTCCTAAACAGATAAAACCCCTAAAAGAAGTTACAACTAAAATTGGAGAATGTCTTTATGAAATGGGATATCGGGGATGGATTGACGTTGACTTTATCTACTCTACGTCTAAAAAGTTCTACTGTACAGAGGTCAATGTTCGCATGACCCCCGCCAGATACATGATTGAGTTATCAAAGCTGCTTTTTGGCAACGAATATGCTAAAAAGATGTGTATCGTCTCGGATGACAAATTCATAAGACAAAATTTAAAAGGTCTAAGTTATAAAAAAATAAAAAAGAGATTATCTTCTCTGCTTTATCCAATTAATGGAGAAAAAAGAGGAATTATTATTACCGAATCTTACCGTTCAAAATTTGGGAGAGGTAAATTTGGTTATGTTTCAATCGGAAATGATTTCAAAGACGCAAGTAATATCGTTTCTGATTTTAAAAATCTCTTTAATTAAAAATTAAATGATATTACAGTAAAAATCTCTAACTTCATATTTTCTGGGGAAAATAAGAAAATGCAAACGATGAGAAACAGAATTAAGTACTCCCAGAATTTTCTTAAAAATAGTCAATTAGTAAAAAGTCTTGTCGGTAGATCCGATATCTCATTAAACGATACTGTTTATGAAATCGGAGCCGGAGAGGGAATTATTACTAAGGTACTACTTGAAAAAGCTGGAAAAGTTGTTGCGTTTGAATTAGACAGAAGCCTGTTTGATAAATTGGATAAAAAATTTAAAAACAATAAGTCTTTAGAATTAAAATTTGAAGATTTTTCAGTAAGTACACTGCCGGATTATCCATATAAGGTTTTTTCAAATATCCCATTTAATATTACTTCAAAAATTATAAAAAAACTAACGTTGGAAGATAATCCTCCTACTAACGCATACCTTATTGTTCAAAAAGAGGCAGCAGCTAGGTTTGCCGGAAAACCTTTAGATAATAAAAATAGCCAACTGTCTGTAATCTTAAATCCTTGGTTTGAATTTAGAGTAATACATAAATTTAAAGCCGGTGACTTTTTTCCAAAACCAAGCGTAGAAATTGTACTTCTTGAAATTAAACAGAGGAATAAGTTTATGATTGATAGCAAAAACAAAGATGAATATGAAGACTTTGTCGTTTACACATTTAACCAATTCAAGCCTAATATAGCAAAAGGACTTTCAAAAATCTTTAGCAGGCAAGATATAAGCGGTCTGGCTAAAATGGTTGGTTTTTCTCAAAACTCAAAACCCAGTGAGCTTAATTTTAACGATTGGGTTAGTCTTTTTAATTTGTTTTTAAATATGCCTGAAAAAAAATATAGTCTTGTAAAAGGTTCGTTCGCAAAGCAGCTGGGGCAGCAAAAAAATATAAAGAAGATAAGTAGAACCAGAATTGATAAGAATTGGAGACAATACGGACACTAATTAATATATCGGATTGGATTAAGCTTGTGTTTTTTAGCAAATAATTTTTAGAGTTGGATGAATTATCCCCCTAATTCCCCTTGCATTTAGGCTCGCGCCATTATATAATTAGGCTTAACTTAAATGTTCAACACACAAGGGGTGATTGTAGCTACATAACCGGGCGCATTTAATTTACTTTTTCGCCTAATGAAGCGGCTGGTTGTGGTCGCTTTTTTGTGTTTT
>JAKAEH010000125.1 GCA_021825955.1 bacterium
CCGATTCGATTTAACAGGGATTTCAAATGCAACGATTGGGGATACCGTAGCAGATGCAAAAAATCCGGAAAGCTTACCAAGAATTGAAGTAGAAGAACCAACGATTAGAATTACGCTTTCCGCTAATTCATCTCCAATGGCGGGAAAAGAAGGAAAGTTTACCAATTCCCGTCAAATCCATGAAAGACTAATAAAAGAGCTTGAAACCAACATCAGCCTTAGGATGGAACAAAAAGACGATAAGTTTATTCTTTCGGGAAGAGGGGAGCTTCATCTTTCAATACTTGTTGAAACATTAAGGCGTGAAGGCTATGAATTCCAGGTAGGAAAACCTGAAGTTATTATTAAAGAAATACAGGGACAAAAAATGGAACCTATTGAAGATTTAATGATAGATATTCCTGATGAATTCTTAGGAGCTGTTACAGCTGAAGTGGGAGGTAGAAAAGGACAGATGACAAATATGTTTTCAGATGGAAAAGGAAACACAAAAGTAGAATATAAAATCCCTTCTAAAAATACTCTGGGCATTAGGACGTCCCTTTTAACAAGTACCAAAGGAACTGCAATTATAAATGTCATGTTTGATAAATATGAACCGTTAACTCCTACAATTGGAAAAATAAGAAACGGAGTTTTAATTGCATCCGAGGCAGGAAATGCTTTACATTACGGTTTGGATAACGCACAACAAAGAGGTGTTACTTTTATAGACCCCGGGATAAAAGTTTATGAAGGCATGATAATCGGAGAAAACAGCAGGAAAGAAGACATAGAAATAAACGTTACTAAAGAAAAAAAACAAACCAATATGAGAGCTTCTACTTCCGACGTAAACATGGGAGCTTTAACTCCGGCTGTTAAAATGAGTCTTGAGCAGTGTTTGGATTTTCTGGAGGACGACGAGCTTTTGGAAGTAACCCCTCAAAGCCTAAGGCTTAGGAAAAAATTCCTAACTAAACTTGAAAGAGTCAGACAACAAAGAACAAATAACTAATGTGCTAAAATAAGCGCATGAACCTTGCATATAATCTTCGCCCCGTAAAATTTGAGGAATTTGTCGGACAAAACCATATTACTTCGGATAACGGATTAATAAAAAGAATAATAAAGGCAGGTAATTCATTTTCTATTATTTTCTGGGGGCCTCCGGGATCTGGTAAAACTACGCTTGCAAATATTATCGCAAATGAAATCAGTGCGGATTTTTACGCTTTATCAGCAGTTCAAGCTGGAAAAGCTGATTTAAATAAAATAATTGAAAAAGCAAAAGAGAATTTAAAACAAAACATCAAAACAATCCTTTTTATAGATGAAATTCACAGGTGGAATAAGGCCCAGCAAGACGCTTTACTTCCATATGTAGAAAACGGAACTTTAAACTTAATAGGTGCAACTACTGAAAACCCTTCTTTTGAAGTTATTTCAGCACTTTTATCACGCTCTAAAGTCTTGGTTTTAAAAAGCCTGGAACCCGAAGAGCTCAATGTTATTTTAGAAAGGGCGTTAAAAGATAAAGAGAAAGGCTTGGGTAAATTTAGTAAAAAGATTGGAAGAAATGCTAAAGAACTATTAATAAGGCTTTCAGGAGGGGATGCAAGAATAATGTTAAATGCAGTAGAAATTGCCGTTACTTCCTATAAACAAAAAGAAATAGATGAAAAAATAATTCAAGACATATTTCAGACAAAATCAGCAGGACTTTATGATAAAAAAGCAGAGGAACACTACAACATAATTTCTGCTTTTATAAAATCAATGAGAGGCTCTGATACAGATGCAGCTTTATATTACATGGCAAGAATGCTTGAAAACGGAGAAGACCCAAAATTTATTGCAAGAAGAATGATTATATTTGCAACTGAAGATATTGGTATGGCAGATAGAGGTGCTTTAATCCAGGCGGATGAGGCATTTGAAGCTGTTCACAAAGTTGGCATGCCGGAAGCGCAATTAATTCTAGCTTACGTAGTAATTTATCTATCTCAGGCTCCAAAATCCAGAGCTGTTGCCAATGCATTGGGTAAAGCAAAAGAAGCTGTTTATGAATTTCCAAATGAGCCTGTACCGTTACACCTTAGAAATGCTCCAACAAAGTTAATGAAAAACTTAGGATATGCAAAAGATTATAAATGGAGTGAAAAATATGTAGGTCCTAAAGGAAATTTACCATTTTTACCCAAAAAGCTTGAGGGAAGAAAATTCTACGAAAAATAAAATGGGTGATGTACCGGATTTGAACCGGCGACCTCTAGGACCACAACCTAGCGCTCTAAACCAGCTGAGCTAACATCACCATAAATATTTAAAACCTTCTTTGCCCATTTTACTACATCCTGAACTCTAACACCAGCAGGCTGGACTTTCACCCAAAGCTCAAGATTTTTAATTCTATTATCTGCTTTAATTCCATTTTTATGATGTATATTTTCAAAAGGATAAAGATATCTCCCAAGCTTCTTCTCCATAATTAAACGGTGTTCATAAATTCTCCCACTTTTATCGGAATATGGATGCTTCTTAAAGTAAACATATAAGTAACCATCTTTACTTAAATGTTTCATATTGGAATTTGGATATTGTTTACTCTCTAAAAAACAACTTCTACAAGTTTTTGATTTCCGCTGCATCATGTTTCCACATAAACTACAAGATTTCCTATAGAATATTTTTCTACACTTTGAGCACAATCTATGCCTACTTGTAGGTTTAAAAATTCTCAAACATTTGACACATGTCTTCATTAAGATAGATTAAATAATAAGTGGAGCTATATGTCAAGTTTATTACCGGATTAAATAAAGATTAGCGCCCACAACCAGGTGTTGAAGAAGTTTCTGTTTACAAATGTGACCCGGGAGGGAATCGAACCCCCAACCTGGTGCTTAGAACGCACTCGCTCTATCCGTTGAGCTACCGGGCCATATTCTATATTTTACCAAAAAAAACAAATAAAACAAAAAGTATTGTATAATCTTAAGGAATTTATTAAATGAGAAAAGTATTTATTAGAAAAATTGTACCCATACTTCTTGCAATTTTTACCTTTTTAGGCCTTGCTACTGTTTTGTATGGGATACTCCTTATTCTGGATTCCTTACCCTTAACATATCCAATCATACTTGATTTTAGAAGAAGGGAAGTCTTAATTGGTGTAGTAATCTATTTAAAAACTGCAATTGATTTTGCAATTTTAATGGGTAATTTGATGCATACCAATCCGGGTTGGAAAAAAAGAATTGCAATCGGGCTTGGTACGGCAATGGGGAACGCTTTTGGCACATTTTCAGTCCTTACGGTATGGACTCTGGCAAAAGAGTTTAAAATATTAATTATAGTATTTGTATTTGTATCATCCGTTATTCTTCTTAGGCTTGCTGAGGAAAGTTTTGAAGAATTTTTAAAGCAAAAAAAGAGTTTCATAAAAATAGATATCAGAAAACCTGTTTCTCTTCTTCAGGATCAGCTTGATTTTGTAAACAGAATATTTAGGCCAATTCTTAAATTCTTTGTGACAGATTTAAATTTAACAAAAACAAAAAAGCTTTCGTTTGCAAACTTAGTTATATTTTCTTTTACAATTCCTTTTATCTTAGGCTTTAATGATTTTTCCGCATATATCCCCATGTTTGCCTATATCAACGTATTTGGTTTCACACTCGGAATACTCTCGGGACACATGCTTTTGACAATAGGACTTTTTGCATTTCCTAAAAAAACAGTTTTATTTGTAAAACATCCTTTGGTTTTAATAGGTGGTGGACTTGCTTTTATAATGATAGGTCTTTTTGGATTTTGGCAAACGTTTAGGATATTAATTACTCTTTTATAAATTTATTTCTTTTCTTCAAGTACAGTATCTATTTTTCTTAAGTTAATTTTTGATTTATAGAAAAAGTAACCTACTGCAGAAAAGGTGGCAA
>JAKAEH010000126.1 GCA_021825955.1 bacterium
TTATATTTTTGTAATATTTACTCTTTTAAGCGCCAAAGAATTAGTTACAACGGAAATTGAACTTAATGCCATTGCTGCCGATGCAAAGATAGGGTTTAGTAAAATATGTAAAAAGGGATATAAAACTCCCATTGCAACAGGTATTAGAATTATATTATATCCAAACGCCCAGAACAAGTTCATTTTTATAGTCCTCATAGTTTTTTTAGAAAGGTTTATTGCCCAAGAAACAGACCTTAAGTCTTTGTTTATAAGAGTAATATCGGATGTTTCTATGGCAATATCGGTTCCCGATCCCATGGCAATTCCAACATCCGAAGTTGCAAGTGCCGGTGCATCGTTGATACCATCCCCTACCATTGCAACTATTTTTCCCGTCATTTGAATTTTCTTAATTTCAGTTTCTTTATCTTGTGGCAAGACTTCGGCTAAAACTTCTTTTATGCCAAGACTTTTAGCAATTGCTTCTGCGGTTTTTTTATTGTCTCCCGTAATCATTATAACCTCTATACCCATTTTTAATAGGTTATTAATCCCTTCCTTAGCATTATCTTTAATAGTATCCAAAACTGCGATAATTCCATTAACACTTTTATTTACAGCCAAAATCATTACGGTTTTTCCCTCTTTTTCCAGTTTCTCTATTTCTTTTAAAAGACTTTTTATTTCTACTTCTTCTTTTTCCATAAGCCTTTTATTGCCAAAAAATATTTTGTCTTTATCAATAATTCCTTCAATTCCGTGTCCTGATACTGCCTTAAATTCTTTAACACTTTTTAATTGAATTTTTTCATCTTCTGCTTTTTGTAAAATCGCCTGTGCCAAAGGATGCTCCGAAACTTTTTCCAATGATGCTGCAAGAGTTAATAAATCTTTGGGTTTAAGTTTTGAATCTTTTTCTAAAACAATATCTGTGACCTCAGGTTTTCCTTTAGTCAGGGTTCCTGTTTTATCAAAAACAACAGTGTTTATTTTGTGTGCAATCTCCAAGCTTTTTGCATCTTTTATTAATATCCCACTTTGTGCACCTTTTCCTGTTCCGACCATTACTGCGGTTGGGGTTGCAAGTCCCATTGCGCAAGGGCATGCAATAATAAGAACAGAAACAAGGCTAAGGATTGCAAAAGTAAGGGTATTTGAAGTGCCAAAATCATACCAAACAACAAAAGTTGCAATAGAAAGCATTATTACAATAGGCACAAAATATGAAGAGATTAAATCTGCAATTCTTTGAATCGGTGCTTTGGACCCTTGGGCATCTGAAACGAGTTTTATTATTTGAGAAAGCATAGTTTCGCTTCCAACTTTCATAGCTTTATATAAAAATGAACCGTTTTTATTAATAGTTGCACCGATTACTAAGTCTTTCTGCATCTTTGCAACAGGAATGCTTTCTCCTGTTATCATAGACTCGTCAACAGAGGATTCCCCTTCCAAAACAACTCCGTCAACAGGAATTTTTTCTCCCGGTCTTACTCTTATGGTATCTCCTATTAACACTTCCTCAATCGGAATATCGATTTCTTTTCCATTTCTTACAACTCTTGCTGTCTTAGGTGAAAGACCCATTAGTTTTTTTATTGCATCAGAAGTACCCATTTTTGCTCTTTGCTCAAGCAACCGTCCCAAAAGTATAAGGGCGATAATAATAGTAGAAACGTCAAAATATGGCATTACCTCTATACCTGTTGAGCTAATGAGTTTTGGGAAAAAAGTAATTACGGAAGAATATAAAAAAGCAGCAGTTGTACCTAAAGAAACTAATGTATCCATATTTGCGGTTCTATGTCTTAATGCAGGAATTGTTGCTTTATAAAACTCAAGTCCTGCCCAAAACTGAACAGGTAAACTTAACAGAAATTGGACAAAGAAATTCTGCAAAATCTCAGGAGATGTTGCAGTAAGTCCCGGAAAACTTCCCCAGACGATTAAACCGCCCAAAAACAGACTTACCATTACTTTATTCCTTAAATTTTTAAATTCTTCTTTTTTCAACATTGCCATATGGTCATAATGCATGTTTTCATCCTCCAAAACCATCTCATACCCAACGCTTTGAATAGCAGAAGCCAGTTTTTTTTCGTTTACTTTTTCGGGGTCAAAACTTATTGTTGCTTTTTCAGTGGCAAGATTAACAATTGCGTCAGAAACACCGTCGACTTTTTTAAGTGATCTTTCCAAAACATTAACGCATGACGCACAGTGCATTCCTTTTATGAAAATAGTTTTTTTGTCCATATTATTTTTTTGTTAAGAAAAACCAATAGGTAAAAATTATTAAAATGATTCCTGAGATAGAGATAAGAATTTTATCGGGGCTCATTAATTTTTCTTTTTAAAAACCTCCATTACCTCTTTTATTGCTTCATTTTGATTACCGCTTTTTATAGAATCTGAAACACATGTTCTTAAATGATTTTCTAGTATTACTCCGTCTGTTTCCTTCAAAGCTGCCTGGACAGCCTGGGATTGGTGTAAAACATCAATACAATACTGGTCTTCTTCCGCCATTTTTATTACCTTTTCAAGGTGTCCTTTTGCTATTTTAAGCCTATGAAGTATTCTTTCCTGTGTATCTTTAGGTCTATACATATATCCCCCCTATAGGGATATAATAATTGCTAATATATTTTTTGTCAAGAAGTGTTTTTAAAATAAAAGAAGATTAGATGTCAAGGTTTGCCTGTCTTGCATTACTTTGTATAAAATGTTTCCTAGGAGGTACTTCATTACCCATAAGCATTGTAAAGACTGCATCTGCTTCTTCTGCATCGTCAATGTTGACTTGCTTTAAGATTCTATTTGCGGGGTTCATTGTTGTTTCCCATAATTGATCAGGATTCATCTCCCCTAAACCTTTATATCTTTGCAAGTTTATAACATTTCTTGTACCAAGTTTTTCAAAATCCTTAAGAACTGCGTCTTTTTCTTCGTCTGAGTATGCATACCTGCTGTCTTTTCCTGAGGATATTTTATATAAAGGAGGCATTGCTATATAAAGGTAGCCCTCTTTTATAACCTCTGGCATATGGCGATAGAAAAATGTAAGGATTAATGTTTCAATGTGCTCCCCGTCTACGTCCGCATCTGTCATGATTATTATCCTATGGTATCTTAATTTTTCAAATTTAATTGTCTCCCCTATTCCCATACCTAAAGCGATAATTATGTTTTTTATTTCTTCATGCTCTATGACCTTATCAAGCCTTGCCCTTTCCGTATTTAATATTTTTCCCTTCAGAGGAAGTATTGCCTGGAATTTTCTGTCTCTTCCCTGTTTTGCAGATCCTCCCGCTGAGTCTCCTTCAACCAAATAAAGTTCGGAAATACTTGGGTCTTTTTCCTGACAGTCAGCAAGTTTTCCCGGAAGTGAACTTCCTTCCAATGCGCCTTTTCTTAAAATTGCTTCCTTTGCGGCTTTTGCAGCCAAACGCGCTTTTGCAGCCAAATATACTTTTTCTAAGATTTTTCGTGCGTCAGACGGGTTTTCCTCAAAATATGTGGATAATCCTTCCTTGACAATACTTTGTACAACAGGCTGGATTTCGGCATTCCCAAGTTTACCTTTGGTTTGTCCCTCAAACTGGATTCTGTCCTGAGGCATTTTTACATAAACTACAGCTGTTAATCCTTCCCTCGTATCGTCTCCCGTGATTGAATCTTCCTCGTCTTTAAAACTTCCGATTTTTTTACCGTAGTCATTTATTGCTCTTGTTAGAGCCATTCTAAATCCTGTTAAGTGTGTTCCGCCGTTAATAGTGTTAATAACGTTTACATAGGACTCTACGTTTTCCGCGTATCCGTCGTTATACTGCAAAGCTACTTCTATATCTACGTCCCCTTCCATTTTATGG
>JAKAEH010000127.1:0-2508 GCA_021825955.1 bacterium
AAAGCATTTTAATTACAAAACTTCAGCAGTAGAAATTGAATCATGTCTAAATATAGTTTTTGGCATATGGAAAGAGAAACCCGAACATTGGCTGTTTATTGCCCAACATTATACGCCAAAAACAATTAACAGCATTATTTCCCAGATGATTAAACAACATCAAAGAAAAGATGTAAGCATTAAAAATCCGGGCGCATATTTTTCTTTCATAATTAAACATCGCACCAAAAGAATAATTTTTAGATACACCAATTGTAGCTACAAACAAAATAAACAATGAAAAATTACACGTTAAAACTCTATAAAAACAACGGAAAGGTAGAAATAGTCAGAACGCATAAAAGAAGACGTTTTTTGAAAAATATAGCCACGATAAATTGGCAAAATGGCATTATAAAAGCTTACCTCAAAGTATCCTACGGGAAATACGAGTGTGTATCCGGATGTATTTGTGAATTTTATAACAACGGGTTTTATAAAAATAAAAAGGAATTGCTACAAGTTTTCAAATACTTTGACGATGAAAATTAAAAGATATGAAAATGAAATCTACAGAAAAACAGTATGATTCTGAAAAAGAAAAAATACCAAAAGAATTGGAAGATAAAATGCGGTTATTTATAAATATGATTATTGACAGAGTATTAGAAGAGCGTATGCAAGGCATCTTTCGTTCTTAACTATTGCAACTATCAAAACACAAGATATATGATTAAATCAGAATGAAAGCACTATCTATAGCGTTACTGCGTGTTTCCAGCTCTAAGCAAGGCTTAGCAGGAGATTCTCCGAAACGACAGAAAGAAGATATTATTAAGCTTCTCCCAAAATATAACGCGGAAATAATAAACTACTTTGAACTTATTGAATCCGCAAGTGGAGATATTCAGCCGGCAGTAAAAGTTATTGACTTTGCAAAAGAGCATCCAGAAATTAAATATTGCTTCATTACATATATAGATAGATTTTCAAGAGCAGGTTCTTATGTCTATCAATTCTTAAAATCTCAACTGGCTAAATACGGAGTTCAATTAATTGACGTTGCAGGGGTTATATCGCCTGAAGTTAAAAATACCCTTGATACTTATGGAATTGAATACAAATGGAGCAAATATAACCCCTCACATATGGCAGAAATAATAGAGGCGGAAAAAGCCTATGATGATATAAGAACAATACTAACTAGGTTAATTGGCTCAGAGATTAGATATGTAAGGCTTGGCTATTGGGTAGGATATGCTGCGTATGGTTATACTTCTGAAAAAATAGAAACAGAACACGGTAAGCGAGTTGTATTAAAACCTGACCCTATAAAAAGCAAATGGTTCGTTAAAATGTTTGAGCTAAAGACTCAGGGGTTAATAGATGAAGAAATAGTAAAACAGGTAAACGCAATGGGTTATAAATCAAGAAGAATTAGCGTGAGAGACAAAGATGACAAATCTAAAATTATACGTTACAAAGGCGAAAAAATATTAACAGACAAACAGCTTAATGCTTATATCCAAGACCCTATCTATGCCCTTGTAAGCACGCATAAATGGCTTAAAAAGCCTCAGAGGATGCATGGTACACCAATTGTTTCAACTGATATGTTCAATAAGGCTAACAGAGGAAAAATAAGGATTGTTGACGACAATGGACAAATAACAATCTTAAAAGGTAAAACACTTGATAGATATATAAGAAAATCAAAGAACATTCCCCTCTATGCTTATAAAGATTATGTTTTATGTCCTTTTTGTCGTGGTAGATTTAAAGGTTCTGCGTCCAAGGGAGGGTCAGGAAAGTTATATCCTGCCTACCATTGCAATAGAAATGGACATAAATATCTTAGGATTGCAACTGGAGGAGGCGCGAATGTCTTAGACTCAAAACAGGAAACTATGGAAAAAACAATTTATGATTTTATTAAGAAAGTTGAGTTTACGGATAAGTTTAAAGCAAAGTTTAGACAACTCACGATCGAAGAATTAGAAAAACGAAAAGAAATAATAACAAAAGATTCAATAACCAAAGGCGAGAATGTGCTTAGGCTAAGAGCAGAAAAGGCTTTAATTGTTGAAAGAATTAAGCAGCTTAATTCTCCGCTGGCTATTTCCATTATGGAAGAAGAACTTGAAAAAGTTGAAGCAGAACTGGTTCAAGCGAGAAGTCAAAGGGATGATACAGAAGATTTAGAGATTGATTTAGAAATAATCTTAAATCATTGCAAATATTTTGTGGAACACTTAGAAGATTTGCTTTTGGGAAGCAAAAATCCTATTCAAAACGCAGCATTCTTTGGCTTAGTATTTGATAATGCTCCAACCTACGAAGAGTTAAAAAGTGGAACACCTGATTTAGCCCCTCTATTCAAATTAAACGAAGAGTTTACTGCTTCCGAATCCGAAGTTGTGAGCCGCCAGGGAGTCGAACCCTGAACCTATTCCTTAAGAGGGAATTGCTCTGCCAGTTGAGCTAGCGGCCCGCTTTCCAAAATCATTGTAAGTATACTATAATGTATAT
>JAKAEH010000127.1:2518-3847 GCA_021825955.1 bacterium
TAGCTCAACGGATAGAGCAGCGGTCTTCGGAACCGCTGATGGGGGTTCGATTCCTCTCGGAGGTACAAAAATTAATACTCCACGCAGCTTGCTGCGGGGTATCTCACAAATCCAGTTTTATCTGGTCTTTGTGAAGAACGATATATTCTTTCACCTTTCCTTGATTTTTGACATAGGTTGCAATTGGTATAATATTCGGGATGGCTCCGGCAATCAGGGCTTCAAAATTGTCTCCAATTGAGGCTTTGAGATACGAATAGAGCCGAAATACTGAGTTTAACCGAACGTATTAAGGCTCTAAGGTATGAATAATTTGAAAAGCAATTTACTTTCCTCGGCAAAATTTTTTATCGGATGGCCTTTGGCCATAATCTCGTTATTTTTCATTTTAAAATTGATTTTAAGTAATTCCTCAGGGGCAATATCATCCATTAAAGACTTTAATCCTATTTTATTATTGATTTCGGTTTTATGTTTTTTCGGTTATTTTATTTTCAGGAGCCTCTCATGGCAAAAAATAATAGAGCAAAAGGGAAGTAAAGTTGGCTTTAAGGAGAATTCCTATTTATGGTCGGTATCCGAACTTAAAAGATATACTCCCGGAAATATCTGGTCGTTTCTTTCAAGATCGTATTTATTTAGCGATAAAGGGCTTTCCAAAAAAGAGCTTTGGCTTTCAATGCTTATCGAAATAGAGCTTATCGTTATAAGCTGTATGATTTTATCTATACCTGCTGTATTTTTGCTGTCTAAAAATAATTTATTAAGCCTTCTGTTTATTTTGCTGACTCTGGTTTTAACTTTATTCTTCATTTTCAACGCTAAGATTCTTGCATATTTTCCCCAAAGTAACAGCTTAACCGGTAAGTTAAAGGCCTTTCTTCCCAAAGCTTCGCCTCTTAGCAACCTGTATCTTTTCCTTTTTGAGTTTTTCTCATTTTTGTTCTTCGGTTTAGGTACATATTTTTCTACCGTTTCGATAATAAGTCTCAACTTAACTCACATCGACACCTTTGTCAGTTTATTCGTGTTTTCCTTACTTGTCGGATATTTATCTCTGATTACGCCAATGGGCTTGGGAGTCAGAGAGGGAGTTATGACTTACGGACTTTCAAGATATATAACTTTTTCCTTGGCAGGGCTTGCTTCAATATTTTCCAGAATAGTCTTTATAATATCGGAAGTAATTTACCTTTTTCTTATATTTCTTTGGCATAAAAGCAAAAATAAAATCATCTTAAAAGCGGAAAACTATATTACAAACCATAAATACGAACTGGTGCTTTTAGGGGCAATTCTAATTTACATTGCTTACTTTACAACCAGATC
>JAKAEH010000128.1 GCA_021825955.1 bacterium
CTTTTCAAAAACGTGAGTTCGATTACGGACAAAAGAATAAAAAGAAAAATTATAAAAAAAGGATAAGCCAAATTCATAAGTTTTAGAATAAAATAACCAAGCACAAAGCAGGCGATTAAAAATCCCCGTCTTCTATTAGCCAATATAAAAGAAAAAAAGGTGAATATAAAAAAGAGCAAAGCTGTTAAGGCAGGAATTAAAATTTGAAATTTGAAATTTGAAATTTGAAATTGATAATCCGGAGGATAGTTTAAAATTAAAAAAACAAAAGCCGCTAAAAACAATAGACTGAAAATTAACAACCGCAGTGATCTTCTTTTTCGCATAATTTTAGTGTAACAAAAAACCACCTCTTGACAAAACTTTGGCAGTCATGGTATATTACTGCTAACCTCGTTCGAACGCTCACTTTCATGCGGCATTAATCTACGCCGTCAGGGCGTTTAACGGGGAGAACTTATGCACGATTTAACACAAAGACAAGTAGAAATACTTAAAAGTTTAATCGAAGAATATATCGAAACAGCCGAGCCTGTGGGTTCGGAAACTTTGGAAAAAAAACATAACTTAAGTGCTTCACCCGCTACTATAAGAAACGAAATGGTTAGGCTTACCGATTTAGGATATTTAAAAAAACCCCATATTTCTGCCGGAAGAGTTCCGACTCCTGCGGGAATGAAGTTTTATGTTAAACAGCTGATGAAGGAAAAAGAGTTGTCGGTTACGGAAGAAGTTGCATTAAAAGAAAAAGTTTGGGATTTAAGAGATAGGGAAAACGATTTCTTAAAGCAAGTAACAAAATCTTTAGCGGATAAAACAAAAGCGCTTGCTTTTACTACAACTTCCGACGGAAATTTTTTCTGTTCCGGTTATGCAAATATTTTGGATATGCCCGAGTTTTTTGATATAGATTTAACGAAAACACTTTTATCGGCTATTGATGAAAGTGATTATTTGAGAAATCTATTTTCCGGACAGATTGATGACGGTGAAATACATATACTTTTAGAAGATGAGTTGGGTCCTAAATTAAGCGGACCCTATGGTTTTGTTTTTACAAAATATCAGACTCCTTTGCATCTTATGGGAGAAATCGGTGTTTTAGGGCCAAGCAGATTAAATTATAATTATATTGTTCCCGCAGTCAGATATTTTGGAGATCTGATAGCGGAAATAGCCAAGGGATGGTAAAATTGATAAGTTTGAAAAATGAAAAAAGATGAAAAAGATAAAAAGCACAATGAAAAAAACGAAGAATTTGAGAACCTTGAAAACCAACTAAAAAGGGCGCTTGCGGATTACCAAAATCTTGAGAAAAGGGTTCAAGCGGAAAAATCGGAATGGATAAAATCGGCAAATAAAGGTTTATTGCTTAGAATTTTACCCGCACTCGATAATTTGATGCTTGCTCAAAAACATACTCAGGATGAAGGAGTTAAGCTAAGCGTAAACCAGATTCTTACTGCTTTTAAAGATGAAGGGGTAGAAAAAATAGAAACCTTGGGAAAGGATTTTGACCCCAACATTATGGAAGCGGTTTCAACAGCCGAAGGAGAAAAAGGAAAGGTTGTTGAAGAGACAAGAGCAGGTTATACTCTTTTTGGACAGGTTTTAAGACCGGCACAGGTAATTGTCGGCAAAGGAGAAAATTAATATGGGAAAAATAATAGGAATAGATTTAGGTACAACAAATTCATGTGTAGCAGTAATGGAGGGCGGAAGCCCGAAGGTTATACATTCGGCCGAAGGAAGAAATGTAATTCCATCGGTTGTTGATCCCGTTACTCATGTTGTAGGGGATGTTGCAAAAAGACAAATTGTTTTAAAGCCTAAAGAAACGATATTCTCCATTAAAAGATTAATGGGCAAAAAGTTTTCCGACCCGTCGGTTCAGCAGGACATGAAATGGCTTCCTTATACGATTAAATCCGGAAGAGAGGGAATGGCAATTGTCGATGTAAACGGAAAACAATATACACCTCAGGAAGTATCGGCAATGATTCTGCAAAAAATTAAATCGGACGCGGAAAGCTATTTAGGCGGAAAGGTTACGCAAGCGGTAATCACCGTTCCGGCGTATTTCGACGATTCACAAAGACAGGCGACAAAACAGGCAGGGGAAATTGCAGGATTGGAAGTTCTTCGTATTATAAACGAGCCTACCGCAGCAGCCTTGGCTTATGGCTTGGATAAGAAAAATGCACATACAATTGCTGTTTATGATTTAGGCGGCGGAACTTTTGATATTTCTGTCCTGGAGCTCGGTGAAGGAGTTTATGAAGTTAAATCAACCAATGGCGACACACATCTTGGAGGAGATGATTTTGACCAGGCTATCTTGGATTATATTGCCGATGAATTTAAAAAAGAAAATAACATAGATTTAAGAAAAGACCCTCAAGCCCTTCAAAGATTAAGGGAAGCAGCGGAAAAAGCAAAGATTGAGCTTTCAACTGCCCAGGAAGCCCAAGTCAACCAGCCCTTTATAACACAGGGACCGAACGGACCCCTGCATTTAACAATGACTATTACAAGACCGCAGCTTGAGAAAATTGTTGATCCTTTAATTCAAAAAACAATAAAACCGGTCGAACAGGCATTAAAAGATGCAAAAGTAACTGTTAAAGACATAGATGAAATAGTTTTGGTGGGAGGAATGACAAGAATGCCAAAAGTTGTAGAAACAGTTACTAAGTTTTTCGGTAAAGAAGCAAATAAAAGTGTTAATCCCGACGAAGTTGTTGCAGTCGGAGCCGCAATTCAGGGCGGAGTTTTAGGAGGAGAAGTTAAAGATGTTTTACTTTTGGATGTTACTCCTTTGACTTTGGGAATAGAAACTCTGGGAGGAGTTTCAACTCCTTTAATTTCCAAAAATTCAACTATTCCTACGTCCAAATCCCAGGTTTTTTCAACTGCCGCGGATAATCAGACACAGGTAGAAATAAACGTTTTACAGGGAGAAAGACCAATGGCGGCGGATAATAAATCTTTGGGAAGGTTTGTCTTGGACGGTATTCCACCGGCTCCAAGAGGCGTACCTCAGATAGAAGTCGGTTTTGATATCGACGCAAACGGAATTTTGAATGTTAAGGCAACCGATAAGGCATCGGGAAAAGAACAAAGCATAAAAATTACAGGCTCAACGGGTCTTACAAAAGAAGAAGTTGAGAAAATGACCAAAGAGGCGGAAATGCATGCCGCGGAAGATGCACAGAAAAAAGAAGCGGTCGAAGCAAAAAACCAGGCAGACTCTTTAATATTTACGGCAGAAAAATCGCTTAAGGACGCCGGAGATAAAGTTCCGGAAGAAGTAAGAAAAGACGTAGAAGCAAAAATTGAAGCCTTAAAAGGCGTATTAAACGGTTCTAAAGAAGATATAGAAGTAAAAACAAAAGAACTTTCCGATGCTTTAACAAAAGTCGGGGAGGCAATGTATCAAAAACAGGGTCCCCAGGAACAGCCGCAGGCAGAAACTCAAGCAAACGGAGAAGCAAAAGCCGAGGAAACCGGAAAAAGCACAGAAGAACCGGTTGAAGGCGAAGTAGTAAATTAGGAATTAGGAACTAAGAATTAATAATTAAGGCGCGATTAGCGCCTTTTGTAATATAATACGCATATGGCAGATAACAAAGATTATTACGAAGTTTTAGGAATTTCTAAAACAGCAACACAGGACGAAATAAAAAAAGCCTACAGAAAACTTGCTTTACAATATCACCCGGATAGAAATAAAAACAATAAAGAATCCGAAGGTAAATTTAAAGAAGTAAATAAGGCTTACGAAGTTTTATCCGACCCGCAAAAAAGACAAACATACGACCAATTCGGAGCTTCGGCTTTTGAAC
>JAKAEH010000129.1 GCA_021825955.1 bacterium
TTCCGATCTGCTCTATATGCTGTTCCATCTGAAGTCTTCTTGCTTTGGTTCTCATTTCCGAAATGCTTATTCCGGGAGTATCATCTATAAAAAGAGGCGCGTCTGCCAATTCTCCCATTGCCTGTGATAGTTTGGTAAAATCACTTTCCGCAAGTCTTCCTGTTTTCAATTTCCAAGCATCAACATCTGCCTGACCTATTAAAAGTCTATCAACAAGTTCTTCTTCGCTCATTTCAAGAGAAAATATTCCAACGGGTTTTTTTTGTACAACCGCAACATTCTGTGCAATGTTTACGATCATTGCTGTTTTTCCCTGTCCCGGTCTTGCTGCCAAAATAAGCAAATTACTTGCCTGCATTCCGGATAAAACATTATCCAAATCTATAAATCCTGTTTGTACTCCCCTAAATCCTGAACCCTTTTTATGCAATTCATCTATCCTGTCAAAGCTTGCCGCCAGACCTTCTTTTATTGCAGTAAAACCTTTTATATTGTGCCCTTGGGAAACAGCAAAAATCGAGCTTTCCGCTCTGTCTAAAAGCTCAGCGGGTTCTTTCTCGGTTTCATAACCCATTTCCGCTATTTGTGTTCCTATACGTATTAAAGACCTTTTTGTGGAAGCTTCTTTTATAAGCTCTGCATAATGTTCGACGTTTGCTGCGGTAGGTACGCTGTCAACCAAAGAACTTAAATACGAGGATTCGACTTTTCCGTCTGTTTTGTTTTTTTTAAGCCTTGCCGTGAGAGTTAGGAAATCTATCGGTTTTCTTTCGTCATATAAAGAAAGCATCGAGTCATATATTATTCCGTTTATATCATTATAAAAATCTTTTGGGGAAACAATTTCGGAAACCAAACTAATAGCGTCCTTATCTATAAGAACTGCGCCTAAGACACTTCTTTCGGCCTCTTCGTTGCTTGGGGAAACTTTTGGGTT
This sequence comes from bacterium, assembly GCA_021825955.1. The sequence continues at coordinate 938 of JAKAEH010000129.1, forward strand.
TGCCATAAGTTACTTAAGTAATACGACCTGCATTTCTTCCGGCAGCTTTCCTTCTACGGCACTAAACTTCTGTATTCTCTCTGCAGTATCTTTGCCCAATGCTTTGGCAGCTTCTTCTGCTTTCTCTCCATATAATATTACAACTCTTGGCTCTAAAGCTGTGACAACAGCAGGGTTTATTTCACTATCCGCATTAAACACCGCAACTTCCGCTTCCTCGATTTTATCTGTAACCTTTGTCACCGAACTTGTCTTAGCGAGCAACATATCAATGCCATCTACGTTTAAATTAAAAACTGTTGAACCATCAAGGCTTATGCCGGAGACCTTAACTCCCCCGATCTCGTAATCTCCCGGTGATTTTATTACAAGCCTAAAATCCGAAACTTTTTCGGTACTATAATCGCCGGATAAAGCTAATATTGCATCTGCTGATGTTTTTGACAATTTATCAAAGGGATCAACAACAAAAGTTGTATGTTTGCTTTTTATTCTTAATGACTTTGAATCGAGAAGTGTAACTTCCATTGGGTCATAGTAGCACATCTTTTTTGCCTTGACAAGATAATCAATTTTTCGTATTATGACTTACCGTATGAAACAAGAAAGAGTAATACTTTCGTTCATCATGGTTCTTATAGGACTACTGGTAGCGGGAGTTGCTTTCTACCTCTACCAGGGTACAAAGACCATACCTGCCTCAAAATTAAAAACAGTAACTGTTACAACACCATCGCCTACTGCTATGCCTTCTGCTGTTTATTTAAACGTTGACAATCCGACAGATGAAAGTGTTGTAGATAATAAAGTGCTTACCGTTTCGGGAAAAACAGTAGTAGGAGCAACTGTAGTAATCCTTACTTCTTCTTCCAGACAAGCAGTGCAACCGTCTCAAGCCGGAGATTTTTCAACAACAATTAATCTTGATGACGGAGAAAATTTTATACAAATCATTTCATTCGGTCCCGACGGACTCTCAACTACTATAAACCGTACAATTACCTATTCAACGGAGGATTTTTAAATTATGAAAAAGTTTTTAATTATTTTTATATTTTTTGCGGCGGGAGGATTAATCTTACCCAAAAATATTTCTGTTCTGGCAGCAAGCCCCTCGCCTACGGACCAATCTGTAATACAGCAGCAGCTAAACGAATTAAAAACCAGAATTGCCTCACGAGTAGCAGAATTGAAACTTGTTGAAAAACGCGGAATAATCGGGAAAGTAACAGATGCAAATGACACGCAAATTACTGTTTCCGATCTTTATGGAAATACAAGATTTATAGATGTAGATGAAATCACAAAATTTTCAAATCCTTCCGTCAAATCGACTTCTTCGTTTGGAATTTCGGATATAACAAAAGGCATGCAAATCGGAGTTTTGGGACTTTTCAATAAGCAATCCAGAAGAATCCTTGCAAGAGACGTAGAAGTTATTTCTTTGCCCAAAACAATTATCGGCGCAGTTTCAACTATAGATAAGAAAAACTTCAATTTTTATGTGGTATCTGAAGACGGCAAGCAAACTTTTATAGACGTTGAAACAATTTCAAAAACCTATTCATATACCGGCGGCACTTTATCCACAGCGGGTTTTTCAAAAATAGCAACAGATGAAACAGCGGTTATTCAAGGATTTCCGGATAAACAAAATCCGGACCATATTATTGCTTCCGTTATCATCCTGTTACCCGATGTTCCTAAAAATCCTAAAATAAACTATGTCCCGGCGATAAATCCTAATGCATCAATAGTTCCATCTACAGGAAGCGGAACTAAACTGACCCCAATAGTAAGATAAAATGGATTTTAAAAAAGAGCTTAAGAAAAATAAAATTGACTCTCTTCTTATCACATCATCTCAAAATATTTTTTACCTTACAAACTATAAAGGGTTTTTAAATGAAGAAAAAGATGCAAAAATTCTTATTACTGCAAAAATAAATTATCTTATAACCGATAAAAGATATATTGGCGAATTAAAATACTTAAAAGAATTTAAAATTGTTGAACAATCTAATCTTGAAGAAATTATAGAAAAAAATAAGATTAAATCTGTAGGATTTGAAGAAAATTCCGTAACTATTTTCGAACACAAAATATTAAGGAAATATTTTAAAAAACTAAAACCTATACAGGATGTTATTGAAAATTTAAGAGAAATAAAAACAGAAGAAGAAATTGTAAAAATTCAAAAAGCCTGCAGATTAGGAGATAAAACATTTAAATATCTACTTGATAAAATTAAAGAAGGAATTACCGAGGAAAAACTTGCAAGTAAATTGGAAATATTTATAAAAGAAAACGAAGCGGATATTTCTTTTACGCCTATTGTTGCATTCGGAAAGAATTCTGCCGTTCCCCATCACCAAAACGGAAAAACAAAACTTAGAAAAGGCATGATAGTTCTTTTGGACTTTGGGATAAATTACAAAGGATACTGCTCAGATATGACAAGGACTTTGTTTTTCGGAGAAAAAAACGAAAAATTTGAAAACATATATAAAACTGTCCTGGAAGCTCAAAATTGCGCTATTGATTTTATAAATCAGGAATTAAAAGTTAGAAATCGGAACATAAAAGCCTCCGAGACCGATAAAAAAGCAAGGAGTTACATCATCGGAAAAGGCTTTAACAGTATTCCGCATAGCACGGGTCATGGAATAGGAATACAAGTCCATGAAAAGCCCAGTCTTTCCCCAAAGAATAATGACATATTAAAAAGTGGTATGATATTTTCTATAGAACCGGGTATTTATTTGGAAAACTTTGGAGGGGTAAGGATAGAAGACCTTTTCTACTTATCCGGCAAAGGCCTTAAAAAATTGACCCATTCCCCTTCCGGAATTTTTTATTTATAATAAATTTATATGCTCGAAGAGTTTAAAAAAGAACTTACGTCTT
>JAKAEH010000130.1 GCA_021825955.1 bacterium
AAAATAAAAGGACAATAGTATAAAGAGTGTTGGTGGGTTTGGACTCCAAAGAAACCTTGACTGAGCAATAAAAACAGGAGATATGGCTATTAAAAGAGACAACAATATCCCGCCATAAATTCCAAACATCTTCTTACCGAAGAAAAACCCAAATAACACGGTAAGTAGTCCGAAAAATAACATTAAATATGTCTCCGCTGCAGGATTACCGTTAGACAAGACAAACGGAACGGTAAGCATGTAATAGTACATGGGGCCATGAAAAATTCCGGAAATTCCTGCCATTCCTGCACCCACTTCTGTACCAATCAGTATAAGCTTATGATCTACTACTATATGCTTAGCCGCCAGCATTTCTCTTCCCTGATCGAATTCAAAAAGTGGATTCCCGTTTATAACTTCTACAGACCTTGGGAATAAAGATAGTAAAATAATTAATATGAATAATAAAGATATAAAATATTTTTTCATTATTTGTAAACGCTTTTACCTTCTTGCTTCATAAAATAATAATAAAGATAACTTTCGGGAACCCCTTGTTGAAACTCAATTCTTTTTCCGGTATCTATTGCCTGCATTACGGTTTTTTCCCTGTCTTTCAAACCTGTATCTTTATAGGGAAGATAGGATATAAAATTTGTTACTCCTATATAAACTAATACTGTCAAAACTACTATCTTTGGGATTATATTTTTAATTTGCCATACCCTGGCAAAAAAATATGAAACGATTACAAGTGCGATAAATCTATTTATCGAAAAGTAATAATCACTTATTTCCCCACTATACATTGCAAAAATAAACCAAGGAACGAGAAACCATAATAAAACAAGGTAACAAAAGACTAGTTTTTTTCTGTCTAGTGACCTGTAAAGATAAATTAAGAAAAAAATAGGCAAAATAATAAACTTTAAAGGTGTAAGTTTATCCGAAAAAGAATAAGCATTAAATTGTATTAAACCGTCTCCCGTTAGCTGCATTACTCTTTTTAAATGAAAACCGTGATAATAGTTATGAAAGTAAGAAGCAAAGTTAGAACCGGAAGACTTTTGCTGTAACTGATAAACAATATTTGGAACCAACCAAATTAAGAATACCGATAAGGAAAATAATATATATATCAATGTCTGCTTGGTTTTGGGGAAAAAAGGAAGGGCTAAGACAATCATTATTGGAAAAAATATGGAGGTAAAATGAACACTAAAAGAAAATCCTACAAGTAATGCCAACGTGATAATTTTCTTAACCTCTCCCTGTGTTATTTTGTATAAAACGTAAAAAATCAAAAAAGAAATAGAGGGAATAAAATTAACAGGCCACTGAACTCTATCAAAAATTATTGCGGGAAAAACGAAAGTATTAATAAAGACAGCAATAAGGGCAACTTTTGTGGAAAACAGTTTTTTAGTGACATAGTAGATTACCCAAAAAGTGAATATACTGGTGAACCCTGCAAATATTCCTGAGGCAATAGGATTCAGATTAAATATCCAATAGAAAACCGAAATCATATAATAATATGCAGGTCCTATATATATATTGCTGTTACCTTTCGCAACCATTCCGACAAGAGGGTACCAATGGTTTACTATTATGTTTTTAGCTGCCCACGCATTATCTACCTGATCCCAACCGAAAGGGTTTTTCTGATCAATCTGATAAAACCTTAAAAACAACTCAAAAAAGAAAATTATGGAAACCAACCAAAAAGAAGGCTTCCTTAATAAGGCTTTAACAACGTTCAGAATCCTAGAAGTAAGATTTTCTTGATTTTTTTGTCTTTGAACTTTTGATTTTTTGACTTGTTTACTTTTCATTACTTTATAACTTTATAAACTTTACGAACTTTATGAACTAATGAATTCTCGTCTGCACTATTATTCCGCTCGCAAGTCTTTCGCTATTTATTATCTTACCATCTCCGGACCTTTGCTTTAGCCAATCTGTTAACCGTTGCGGATTTTGGTAATCGGGTTCAAGAATAAAATAAGCAAGATTGGATTGAACCGAAGGAAAATAATGATATTTTTTCGGGCCGTACCACATAAAAAGATATTGATAAGTATAGTCATAAACAGGAGGAGTATAAACCACATATTTAAAATTTTTACCGTTTGCCTGTCTATAAACATAATCCACTACTGCCAATTGATTCCTATAAACAGAGGCATCTCCTATCCATAATGGCTTAGTAACGCTGTTATATACCGTGAGTGGATTAAGGTTAATTACATATACTGCTAACACTATTAATATAGGAAGATAAATAGAAGTTAAGTTTCCAAGAAGATAAATTGAAATACCAAAAAGCAAAATATAAAACACCGGCAAACCAACAAGGTAGTGAGGCCAGATATCATGACTAAAAAATATTGTCCCTATTAAAAATACAAAAATAACAATTAAAGAAGTAGTAGTAAAATTTCTTATATTTTTGTCCACTTTTTTGAATAAAAATATCAGACATAAAGCAATAAAAATAAGAATCGCCAATCCCAACAGTCTGTTGTCTAATGCTAAAGTAGAATTAAATTGGTCAAAAAGCATATTTGCTCTATTTAATAAAATTTCCGGTGTTTTAGAGACAGAGGAAGAACCTCCTCCGGAGAAAAATCCAATAAAGGATTTTGTCATTAAGAATTGGTGTCTTAACTCAAAAAATATTCTTGGAGAAAAAATAATTAACGCACCCAGTATAAAAAAGAAAATATTTTTTAATGTAATTAACCTTTTATTAATAAAAATAACCGAGAAAACTATTCCTATAGAAAGCAACAGCCCAAAAACTATTTCCAAATCTATATTAAAAGCAAGAAGAAGCCCTAAAAGAAAATAATATTTAGATTTATCTCCTTTTTCTTTTTTATATATCTTAAAAAGGACAAGTAAAATAAAAATAATAAATAAAGGGGCTATATTCGGGTTCCATATTTGAGCCGATAAAGATATTAAATTACCCGACACGCTTATTAAAGCAGCTAAAGTAAGACCTAAAAAATTTCCTCCTAATTTTTTTCCTAAAATAAACCCGGCAATTATAGTTAGAATACCTATCAATGACATTGTTAAAGCTATTCCCTGGGGATTACCGGAAAATATAATAAAAAATGGCGTAAGAAGGTAATACCACCAGGGACCGTAAAATATTCCCGGAAGACCCGTGGTTGCTCCTATAAGAGGAATTTTATGCAGATGGACAATGTTGCCAAGAGCCAACATATCCCTGCCGACGTCGTATGTAAAAGCGAAAGAGTTTGTATATGTCCCCCAGAGCCGCAAAAATGCACCCACCAAAACTATTAAATATAGGGAAATTAATTCTTTAGTAAATAATTTTCTATAATTCATCTTCTTTGATTAATGATTTCCGATTAACGATTACTGATTTTTATTCTGTATTCTGCAATCTTCAATCTATAATCATCATTTATGTTCCTGCTATTCTCATGGCGGGTGTACCGTCAAGATTATAAATTGTTTTTATGGCAGCACCTTGCGGTATCTCATCCGGATTTCCTATATACAAAACTCCTTTTACCTGGGAATCTTTTTGCCAATCTATCGGCCTGAATATATATTTTCCAAAAGAATGATGAGTGGCAAATCCTCCGGAACTATTATCCCCTGTTTTTTGATAACCGGAAGGAGAGTATTGCAGATAAAAAAGGAAAAACATATAAGATTTGTCCATAGGCTGTTTATCCGAAATAACAATTTCTTTATAATTATTCCCAAGAAGCTTAACCTCGTCAGCCGCCTGCTGATACCCGTATTGCCAAAACTGTGAATCGTAATAATTCAACTGGACAAAATATTGGTCAAGATAGTATGAAAAA
>JAKAEH010000131.1 GCA_021825955.1 bacterium
CACTTGATGTTATGTATCTGACCCCTCCCCATACAAAAAAGCCTGACGCTAGTAATCCTGCCATGGTAGTTAGGATCTGGATAATATTTTCAATAAAACTTTGGACTTTTGTAACGTCTGCAGCTTGAGCAAACACGGGAGTAGCAACTATTAATGAAGTTAAAATAATCGATTGTAATGTTATTAGTTTTTTCATGCCTTCACCCCCTTTCTAAAAAGCGGTAAATACAAAAAAACTGCTCCGGAGAGTAGTTTCCATAAAACCGAACAATTAAATTATTGTATCAATATATATCAGACCGTTACAGTGAAGTCAAGAAGTAAGATTTTTTTTTAAAAAAAGGCCCCTCGCAAAAGAAGGGCCTTTTAAAATTTATAAAACTGTCGGGAAAGCACGACACCTAGATTGTCATTCGCATTGTCAGGATTCCAGTTGTTCACGTTCGCACCCTCAATGTCAAAGTTACCAACATTGACGAGGTTGCCATCCGACGTCTGCTTTTGTTACTTTTTTCCCTTCTAGCACCAAGAGGTTACATAACGTCTCCTCCCTGTATTTTATGTGGTAGTAATCTAAAAAAAAGATATCTACACTAGAAAAAAGTACGTAGTTTTATAAATTCTTTTTTCCTCCACGCTCGTAATTACACATGGTAATTATGACTCAGGGTTTTTGAAAAAAGATTGAAAGTTTTCACTTTCAGTAAGAGGATAACATATAAGGACAGATTAAACCTCTTTCTTTGTCGTTGTTATGCAAAGAATTACAATGTAGTTTTTATCCAGCCACCAAGCATTTTTCCGATTTCGGAAACATCATTTACAAACAAAATATACGTTTTGTTATCAATAATCTTTAAATCTTTGCCTAGTTTGAATAATACCCTTAAAAGGTCTACTTTAGTACTTGCAAGACGAAGTATAGGTAATTTTTCTTGCTTGGATAAATTGCTTGCAGAAATAATTGTTTCAATTAAATCAAGAAGGGTAAGTTCAATTCGTTGCCCAAGTGTATAACGGTCTTTTTTGGGGAATGAAGACAAATACTCATAAAAAGCTTTATAAAGCCCATAAGTTTTGGTAAAAATTGGTATATCCTGCCATGATGAATGAAAGTCTGGCATACGATTTACAACAAGCTTACCACAAAAGCAAATATTGTAAATGGATATAATGAATTTTTAAAGGGAAAAAGAAAGAAGAAGGATGTTATAAGATTTGGAAAAGAAAAACGTGAAAATCTTGAAAAACTTCGTCTTTCACTCATAAATAAAACATATAATCCAGGCAACTATAGCCAGTTTATAGTCAACGACCCAAAAACAAGAATAATTCATAAGGCAAATGTAGAAGACAGGATAATACACCACATTGTAAGTAGTTTCTTAGAAGAAATATTTGACAATACTTTTATCGAACACTCTTATTCTTGCAGAAAAGATAAGGGCACACACAGGGGAGTATTAGGGCTTCAAAAAATGGCAATAAAAGAAAGCCACAATAATACAAAAACGTGCTGGATACTAAAATGCGATATTAGCAAGTTCTTCGCTTCAGTAAATCACAAAATTCTTATAAAAATATTGTCAAGAAAGATTAAGGATAATGAATTCATGGATTTATTAGTAATGATAATTAATAGTTTTTATTCAGATAAAACAAAGGACTTATCAGATAAAAAGGGAATCCCTTTGGGAAATTTAACATCCCAATTTTTCTCAAATATATATCTTAATGAGTTAGATCAGTTTGTGAAACACAGCCTAAAAGTTAAATACTATCTAAGATATGCTGATGATTTCGCATTTATATCAACCGACAGAAATTACCTCCTTAGTCTAATCCCCTCCATACGGTTATTTCTAGAAAAAGAACTTGACCTTGAACTACACCCAAAAAAAGTAATTTTGGGTAAATTCTCAAATGGGATAGATTTTTTGGGTTACATAGTATTTCCTGACTATATACTTCCAAGAACTACTACAAAAAGAAGAATGGTGAAAAAAATTAAGAAAAAGATAGAGGAACTTAAGAGCGGGAAAATAACAGAAGAATCTCTCAATCAGACAATTCAATCATACCTTGGAGTCCTGTCCCACGCTTCAACTTATAAGTTTAAGAAGCGTTTGCAAAATCAGATCTGGTTTTGGTTAACTGAATAATCGGATGATTTTGTAAATTTATGGCGGCCGCTTCGCGGAAATCAAGAACCAAAAATCAAAAATACAAGAACCAATTAAACTACCCGGGAAAGCACGACACCCAGAGCGCCATACGCATAGTCAGGATCCCAGCTGTCCACGCTCGCACCCCCAAGAGCAAAGTCACCAACACCGACGAGGCCGCCATCCGACGTCTGCTTATTTGTCCATGCGTAGTGTCCTTCCATTAGTCTTCTGTCTCTATATACTAAGTTTGTAGTCAAATCATAAATTGCCTCAACGGGTGTCTGCCTTGTCATCTGATTAAGCTTAAGGCTAGCTAGTTTTTTTGCTGCTTCCACCCAATCATCGTCCATAAGTCTAACGATATCAGACCGTTGTTTATCAAACTCATCAATTGCATCTTGATATTCCTTCGGCATACTTCTCCTGTCAAAAACAGTATTTTTTAAATAATCTGCAATTACTGCTGTTTGCTCAAGGTAGTTTTTATTAGTTGAACCGGGAATTGGCTCTTTACCAACAAGAGCCCACTCCTTGTTAGGAATAGCTCCATTGTAGAAGCTTTCACCTTCACACCAGGAAATACCATCCCAATATACTTTTCCTTTCCCTTTAGAATTAAGTTGTGGCTGGATAGTATCTTTTATACCTTTCATTGTAAAGGGTTTATCACTCCAGTGTCCGGGAACTCTTAAGATCAAAAAATGTCCTAATGATTTTGCTTTCTCAAGTTCTGCTTGGCTATAAGGAATAGGGGGAATTTCAGTCGGTCTAAGCTCGAACCCAAAAACATCTTTTATCATCTCAGGTCCCAGATAATCTTCGCCAAAAATTTTTTCCGCCTGTTCTTGTGCTGTTTTCGATGCACTTTCTGAACGATGAATAGTAGGCTGCATGTCTTCTCTTTCTATTCCTCTTCTTTGAGAGGCTTGTTGTACTTCCCGATATTCGACATGGCGGATCAGCTCTTCAAGTTTTGCTTTATCTTCCGGCGATTCGACTTTATTTATATAGTAGTACCGTAGTGCTTCCTGTACAGTTTCACTGATGTCACCATTGTAAAAGCGGAGAATGAAGTCGTGTACACGTTTGGGCTCGACCCTGTCATCAAAAGTGAATGGCTGTGGCTGATCGGGAGCGATCCGCCTTTCATTTTTCAATTCCTTTGCAGCCTTATGAAACTCTTCATATCTTCCGACAATTTCATTTATTCCGGGAATTTCTTCTAACTGTTCTTGAAGAAGCGCCTGGTCTCGGGAAACTAGATACGCATCTTGTGGAATTTGCTCAACATTTGGCGCAAGACCAAAAAGGGATTTTGTGGCGTATGAAAATGTTTCAGGTGGTAAATCGCTTGCGGATTTTACGTATACCCACCGCCTTAACTGTGCAGGGTCTAGGGTTTCTCTTCCTAAATAACCTTTTCCCGGAGGATTCATAAGAGCTACAACTTTTGTTTTTGCCTTGTCAATTGCAACCGCCTCTGATGCATCCTCAGATAACACAACGTTTTCTCCTCTTTCCAGGGAATCAAGCACTTCATGAAGTCTAATCAGTACATTTGGGGACGCGGCATTATATTCATCAAGCACAATTACTTTTACCTTTCCTTCCTCTTGTCTTAGTCCTTGAGTAACTTTTCCATCAGCAAATA
>JAKAEH010000132.1 GCA_021825955.1 bacterium
TGCAAAAAGAGCAGAGCAGATTCATTTATCATCTGCAGAAGCTGGCGATGTCGTTTGGTGGAAAACAATAAGCGGATCAACAGGATATTTTGCAATAGAAGAACCTTACACCGATAACGGAGAAGGCTTAAGCGGGATGAAAAGCGGAACAGGCAAGCTCTTAATTACGAGAAAAGAAGGTCATCCCTTAGGAGATCAGCGGGGAGCAGGTTATGTACTTGGCGCAACGCTTGGCGGAGGATTAAGAAAAGACGCGGTATTAAAAGGAGCTCAATTGGAATACGCATTTAATAATCAAGGCACAGAAAAGAGATACACAACAACACCGGTGACGGAAATGGGTATTATAAGAGCTCAACAACTAACCCAAAAATAAACTCCCAGGGAAAATTTGGTTTTGAAGCCGATAGTGATATAATCAATTTATAATGAAAAAGAATATTTTAAAATATGCAGAGCCTATATTCTGGATAATAGTTGCATTAGATTTTCTTGGAATTCTCAGAGGTAATTTTTTTGGAATAATTGGTTCAATTTTATTAATAATATCCTATTTTCTTTTCAAAAAAACTAAGGAAAATCGTTGGTTTCTAACGTATTTCTTGTCTTTTTTCCTGAGTGGAATAGCTTATTTTTTATATGTTGGATTTATCACAGGTAATTTTTTTCCAAGAATTGCTTCTATTGTTGTGTTTGCTACTGGAATGTATGCTGATTATAAATTTGTTTATTTACCTAAAAAAAATAAAAAAATAGCATGGATTTTGTACTTTGTAATTATTATTTTGAGCATTTTTATTGGAGGATTATTTAAATCCTTCTAGGTTCAGTTTTGCAATAAAAACCAAAAAAAATTGGTTTTGAAACAGCAAAGTAATATAATTTCCTTATGCACAATTCATTACTTCCAGAACTATATGTTTCAAATTTTGATAAAAGTCTTAGTTTTTATAAAAACGTTTTAGGATTTGAGGTTGAATATACCAGGCAAAATCCAAAATTTGCTTTTCTTTCTTATGAAAATAGTCAAATAATGATCCAGCAAGATGACAATGATGAACAATGGCATAATGGTAAACCCGAATATCCTTACGGAAGAGGAGTAAATTTTCAAATTAAAACAAATGAAGTCGACAAGATAATTAACTCTCTAAAATTAAATAATTATCCATTAAAGATGCAACTAACAGAAAGTATTTATATGGAAAATGATACTCCTCACAAATGTAAAGAAATAATGGTAATGGACCCCGATGGATATCTTCTTCGTTTTTCCGAAAAAATTTAATTAGTCTTGGAAAATTTGGGTTTGTCCTTCGATACCACTCAGGATTTCAATCTACCTAGATTTCAAAACCGCAAAGTAATATAATCTCCTCAAATGAAAAATCATATACTTTCTATTGGTATAACTAAATATCAAATTCCCGAAGCGAATAATTTGAAATACGCCGCAAAAGACGCTATTGATTTTTATAATCTTTTTTGTCAAAACATCAATGACATAGGATATAAAAAGCTCTTAACAGATTCCGAAGCAACTCTAGCACAAATAAGAACCTCTTTGGGGAAAGAGCTGGGAGATGAAATTAAATCTGAGGACACTCTACTTGTATTTTTTTCAGGACATGGCGCATCAGATACTACTCAGCATTATCTAATTCCTTTTGATTCAACCTACGACATAGCTAATACGGGTGTTTCAGTAACATTTCTAAAAGAAGCTTTAGATAAGATTAACTGCAGAGCTAAAGTAGTTTTTATCGATAGTTGCTTTAGCGGATCAGCAACATCAAAACATTTTCCCTTACCCAACAAAAAAGATCTTAATATAATCCCGCCAAAAACTGTTCTCAATACAGTTTCAGGCGATGGAGAAATTGTAATGACGGCAAGCAAAGAATCTGAGGAATCAATTGAGGATATAGATAATAAAAATGGATTGTTCACATATTTTTTATTGGACGAGCTTCAGAAGGAAAACCAAAGAGACAATATTCCTATCGAAAGTATTTTTACTCCAATTAGTGAAGCAGTAGTTAGAAGAGCTAAGGAAACTTTTCATCACAGCCAAACACCTACGATGGGGGGAAGAATCGTAGGAGGAATATACTTACCTAAGTTCAAGAATAAACTTAGCTATAAACCTCCTTTTATAGATATACCTAAAGCAGAGCTCCTCAGGACACAAATTCCTGTAGCTACAATTCAACTTAGCGATAAAGAACAAGAGAAAGAAATAAACAAGCAAATATCCTTTATTGTAAATAACTCAGGACTAGAAGAAAAAATACAAAAGCTAGAATTTGAAAAAGTATGCAGCAAAATCTTTTCTAAAATCAGCGAGAAATACGAAGAGATATTTCTCAATATGAGCGCCGATATTAACAAAGTTGGAGTAGCGGTAGCTCTATTAGAAGCAACCTCTTTTCAATTTATCATGCTTGGAAATGTAGTTGCTTCATATGGCAACAATTCTCAAATGCAACTTTACTCATATTATGTTACGCAAATTTTAAAACTTGGAGAAGGAAGATCTGGATATGTTGTTTTTACAACTATACCTGAAATAGTTGTTGCGGATATTATTTCTTCAATTGGAATAAATTGTATTGCACGAGAAGACTTAACCCCACTTGAAAAATTACTATATACACCTGTTCCATCAGACTATGAAAAATCTAAACCTCTTTATTTATTTGATAACATTTACTATTGCGACGCCGTGGGAAGAAATTCTACAAAAGTTCACGATCACATAAGAGAATTATTGGCTTCTTACAGTTGGATAACAGAACTTGCACCAAAACTTGAAACATCCAAAATATTAGACTACAGCTTGCAACTTAATTTTTTAATAACAACTCTTTTGTATCTTAATAACACTGATTTATGGGCTGATTTCGCTAGATTTGAGGGGCGACGAATAAAACCCTTGATAGATTTAATTGCAAATGATTCGGGATTTAGAAAACAATTAGGCAACTTATTGCATGTACCAGAAGAGGCGATTAAGGATACAATAGTAAAAGCTTTTTATAAAATCAGACAAGATTGGAACAAATACGCCAGTGGATATTTTTGGGGCTCAATAGATAATTTGGAAGAAATAATATACTCTGATTTAGAACTAGAAAAATTCAAATCAAAGTCAACAAATTAAAAAAATCTTCAAAAATTAAATGAGCCAAAAGATAACCTCTAGAAATCTTTCTTTGATTCTGTTCCTTCGATTCGCTCAAGACTTAAAATTAGCTACTGGATATAGTCAGCTAATTTTGGTAAACTAAGTTGTTATGGCAAAGAAATCTACAGAACAAAAGGCTCCAAAATCATCTGATTATTCTGCAGCACAGATTCAGGTCCTGGAAGGACTGGAACCGGTTAGAAAAAGGCCGGGAATGTACATCGGAAGTACCGATATAATCGGCCTCCACGAATCTTTAAGAGAAATAATTGATAACGCTGTTGACGAAGCCCTTGCGGGTTTTGCAAAAAATGTCTGGATAGTCTTGAACAAAGACGGCAGCGCAACAGTTGTTGACGACGGTAGGGGAATCCCCGTTGATATAGTTAAGAATTACAAAAAATCAGGCCTTGAAATTGTTATGACAAAACTCCATGCGGGAGGAAAATTCGGAGGAAGCGCATATAAAATTTCAGGGGGGCTTCACGGAGTAGGAGCATCTGTTGTAAATGCACTTTCCGAATGGATGTGGGCAGAAATCAAAAGAGACGGAAAATATTATACACAGGATTATGCAAGGGGAAAGACAACAACAGATTTAAAAACAG
>JAKAEH010000133.1 GCA_021825955.1 bacterium
TTTCAAGCTTGAATAATAAACAAAAGGGCATATGGAGTATCTATCTTTCTCTTATGCTTATAAGTTTAATTTTTCTTTTAACTGGAGGCAACCTCTGGAAACCGTTCATGAATAATGATTGCGATTACTACAGGTTTGTTCAATTAGATTGCATTAGGCAAGAAAATATAACGATAGCTCTACTTCTTTTAATCCCATCCTTTATTCTTCATAAGCTATGGAAGGATAAAAAACCATAAGGAAATTAAAGGTAAGAATAACATGAATAAATTTATAAAAGGAGCTTTCTTCGGATTTTTAGCTTATCTTATATTTATAGGGATAAGTATTTTATTAGGCTTGCCTTTTGTTTTAGGTTATATTTGGGGAATAATTCTTATAGTTATTGGAGCCGTCTTTTATCCTCTACTCAAAAGAAAACACAAATAATTGGCGTTTTACCCTACACATAATGAGTAAGAAAATAAATATTTTACACTGCTTGTTAAAAATTGCTATAGAAAAACAACAAGTTTATGGCTGGATTATGGCACTAGTATATAAATTTTGGTTAAAACATTAGGGGTACTAGGAGCATTATTTCTGTTTGTTTGCCTAAAAAAATCCGTCACCCATGTAAAATTTAGCTTCGATAAAACCCCAGCAATAAATATAAGGCGTTTCAACTTACCAAATAGAACACTTGGACTTAAAATTGGTACAGAAGGAGAAGAAGATAGATAAAGAATATGACAGACAGAGAATTAAAACCAGCCTATATTCCAGTAAAATGCGCCGTTTGCAACGGCTTCGGTTCTGTGAATTGGGGTAAAGCGATTTGTCATGCATGTAAGGGTGCCGGTTATATTTTAGTTCCGGCTATAGAGGAGACAGATGAAGAACGAAGAAGAATATAAAAAGATTGTTGCTAAAATCGAAAGCTTGGACGGAAAATATGACCCAAGTTCGGATTTAAGTGCTTTAGAACAGCTTGAGATTTGCGAATCTCTTGCGGAATCGGAATTAGAAACACAACCCCAAATAGATAAGACCACTGATAGAGTAAATGCTTATGTTAATGGTAATGATAATGGTACCTGTAAACGCTGTGTTAACTCTGAGTTAAATGATAGTAAACGTCAGGCTATCGAAGAATTACGTTCATATACTTATAAAACGCCCATATTTAGAATCGCTGAGTCACTAGAAAAATTATTCCAAAAATGGGAAAGCAACCCTTCCCACTGGCCATATATCGCCCAATATTATAGCCCTCGAGCCATCAACAGAACTATTTCTGCCATGACTAAGCAATATAGTGAAAGCTGGGATATGCTTCAAAATCCGGCCGCTTTTTTCACGACCGCCATCAAATTTCGCAAAATAAGAATAAAAATAACCAGAAAAATTAAAACAGCTAATCACTATTCAAATCGTAGTTTATAAATATGAAATTACTAAAAATACCAAAAGCACAATATAATTTTTATGATTCAAGTCTTATCAAAAAGACTTTGGATTCTCATCAAACAAGCCGAGAAAAAAATGACTTAGCTAGGCGTACTCTTTACGGTGTTTATAAATTGATACGGCAAATGCCGTCATTCGCCGGATTAGGAGATTTTGTCATTTTATCCTCTTGCGTCAACTGGTTAAGAAATATAAATCAAAATCCTACCCTTACGGAGATTAGAAGAACGATGTTATATTTCAACCCCCCTCTGTCTACGAGTTTCCGCATCCAGTTGGCGAACACTTTTTCAGACCTGCATACGATGGGACTGCAAAAATCGGTTGAGGCTAATAAAACAACGAAAAATCGTTTTTATTCAAAAGAGGTATCAGACATCGTTTCAAAGAAAAAAACTCATTCTAGGGATGAGAATAGGCAGAAAAATAGGTAAATTATGCAACTAACAAAAGACGCAATCGAAGAATTTAAAAATTTATACCTGCAAGAGTTTAAGGTTGCCCTTTCCAATAAGGAAGCCATGGATTATGGAACTAAGCTTATAAGGCTTGTAAATGCCGTTTATGGAAGGAATTTACCAAAGCTTAAAAATGTTGACACGGAGAAAAATTAAGAAGATAATTAAAGCGTACTCAGAATTATTGCCTTCGGGCTTTTTAATGGCCGTCTTAGACAGAACCCGAAAGGCTTCTGAGTACAACTAGGGCGGCCATTTATTTGAATTATGGATAAAGATTTAATTTACATTGGTTATACCAGAAAATCTTCGGAGGATAACAGAGAGCGTCAAGCGGCCTCATTACCGGAGCAAATATATGTTCTGGAAGGGATTAAGGTTAAACATAATCTTAACGTCTTAAAGGTTTTGGAGGAATCGCAATCTGCCCATAAGCCTGGCAGGGATAAATTTAATTGGATGGTTGAAGAAATAGAGAAGGGTCATGCTAATGCTATTCTTACTTGGCATTTAAACCGCCTTGCTCGAAATATGATTGACGGTGGTAAAATTATATACCTAATGGATGAGGAGAAACTTATTGAAATCTGTACCCCTTCGCGTATTTATAAGAATACTCCGGAAGATAAGTTTATGTTGACGCTTGAGTTTGGAATGTCGAAAAAAGACAGCGATGATAAAAGCATAGTAGTTGAACGGGGATTAGAGAAGAAAGCAAGAGACGGCTGGAGGCCAGGAGTAGCTCCACAAGGCTACCTAAACGACAAGACTACAGAAAGCGGCTTTAGACGGATATTGATAGACAATGAGAGATTTCCCTTTATTGTAAAAATATTTGAATTATTTCTTGAGGGAACCCCCGTTATAGAAATTCATAGGCTTGCAAAAGAAGAGTGGCATTTTACAACAAGACAAAAGAAAAGAAGCGGCGGAAAATCCTTATCCATAAGCATGATTTATGCAATTTTAAGTAATCCGTTTTATATCGGAAAATATGAGTATCCGGTCGGAAGCGGTAAATGGTATGAAGGGCAACATGAAAAGGCGGTAAGCGAGGAGATGTTTAACGAGATTCAGGTTAAATTAGGGAAAAGAAGCCAATATAAATTAAAACACAATGAATTAGTCTATTCTGCTATCATGCGATGCGGATTTTGCGGTTCAGGTATAGTCGGAGAAAATAAATGGCAATGCATATGTTCAAACTGCAAGCTAAAATTTTCCCTTACTCACAAGAATAAGAATAAATGCACCGGTTGCGGGACATTAATTGAAAATATGCCCAAGCCTAAAATATTACACTATGTTTACTATAGGTGTGGCCGGAAAAAGAATCCTTTATGTACGCAAAAGGCGATAAGAATTGACAACCTTGAAAAGCAGATAGATGAAAAGCTTTCCCAAATTGAGATTTCTCCTCTTTTTATGGATTGGGCAATAAGGCAAATTCATAAAATGAATGAAGCAAACAAGAACTTTACAGAAGATACAATAGAAGGCATTAAGAGAGCACATGATGAATGTAGGCTAAAGCTTAACAATCTCTTACAGCTTAAAATTTCTCCTGCTAATTCTGATGGCAGTTTGTTAACAGATGGGCAATACAAAGAACAGAAAACAAAATTAGAGCAAGACCTCAGAACTATAGAAAAACAATTAAGTCTTACCGATGAATTAATGCTTCAAGGCAATGACAGTACGAATAGAGCTTTCAGTTTTGCGGCAAGAGCAAGGCAAAGATTTGCTTCTAAGGATACTAAAGTTAAACGCGATATATTTATGGGTTTAGGGTTGCACCTAACCCTAAAAGATAGAATTGTTGATTTTGACAGCCCAAAATACATTATTAAGATTGCGGAAATGAAAAAAGAGGC
>JAKAEH010000134.1 GCA_021825955.1 bacterium
ACATTTGCCTCGTTATAAACTATGGTTGTTCGTATTGTTTCCCAGTTTTTTCCGGGAGAAAAAGTTGCGTAGGAGGAGATAAAAGGAATTTTACCTGTTATCCCCATCCCTGCCGCAATTGCCGCCATATTTTGCTCCGCTACTCCGCATTCAAAAAAACGCTCGGGAAATCTTTTGGCAAATTCTTCGCATCGCGTGCTGTCTGTTAAATCTGCAGTTAAAACAACAACGTCGGGATTAGTTGTTCCCAAGTATACCAATCCTTCCCCGTAACCGTCCCTGGTTGGACGCGCCTGGGCATCTTTGTCAAAAAGTTTTGAATTTAAGTGTAAATATGGATTTAACATATTATTCGCTTTCCAGTTTTCCTTCCAATGTTCTTAATTCACTCAGTGCTTTTTTCGCTTCATTTTTATTCGGAGTTTTTCCATGCCAGGTAAAATCGTTTTCCATAAAATCAACGCCTTTACCGGGAACTGTGTGAGCAATAATAACGGTTGGCTTTTCATGTATTGATTTTGCCTGGGCGACGGCATCGATAAAAGCTCTGATGTTATTTCCATCAACTTCCAAAACGTGCCAATTAAATGCTTCATATTTTTCCTTAAGTGGATCAAGTGGCATTACGTCTTCGGTAAAACCGTCTATTTGAATGTTGTTTCTATCAATAACCAACGTTAGATTATCTAGTTTTTGTTTTCCGGCAAACATTGCCGCTTCCCAAGTATTTCCTTCCTGATGCTCCCCATCCGAAGCCACACAATAAACCCGGTATTTTTTTATATCAAGTCTCGCGGTTAAAGCAATTCCTATACCTTGAGACAAACCTTCGCCCAAAGGACCGGAAGTTGTTTCAAGTCCGGGAAGCGAAATTCTGTGAGGATGGCCCTGCAAACGGGAATTAAGCTTTCTTAAAGTTTTTAACTCTTCTACTGGAAAATATCCTGCCATTGCCATTGCGGCATACCTTACCGGACAAATGTGTCCGTTTGATAAAATAAGCCTGTCTCTATCTTCCCACTCGGGATTTTTCGGATCGTGGTTAAGAATATTAAAATAAAATGCTGCAAAAATATCTGCCATTCCCAAAGGCCCGGCCGAATGTCCGGAACCTGCTTCAAGAAGACTTGAAATGATAAGCTCTCTTACCTTGTTGGCTTTTTCTTCAAGCTCTATAATTTTTGTATCGTTAAGTTCAAACATTATTTTTAAAAACAACTATTAGATCCGAAACATTTGATTCAAGTTTTCCCGTAAAAATACCGTCTCCTGTTTTTTCGAAGAACTCGTAACTATTATCATCGCTCAAATATTTTTCCCGGTCAAGTTTTAGTTTTTCGGATTTTTCAATTGTCGTTTCGTCTCCTATCGCTCCTGCAAAATGATAGAAGTCTACTCCATCCGTATCAAAGGAAGCAATAACCGTGGTATTTGTTATAAAAGGTAGTGCCGCCAAAACTAAAGTCTGATTCCTTCCGCCTCTTCCGTTACCCAAAGCTTTTAAAGTTGTTTCCCCGCCCGCCAAAAGTATTCTCCCGGGCTTTGCAACTTGAATAAGCTGTTTTCCTATTAGCTTTGCATCTCCCTGAAGCCTGTCGGAATACAAATCCGTTTCAAACCCCAAAGAATTTGCCCTATCTTTCATTGCCAACAAGGCAGTTTTATTACTTATAATTATAATGTTATTGACGTTTCTGAAATATTTTTCATCGATGGGAAGTTCTGTTAACCAATCTAAGGGGATCTCAACGCTTTTTTGAATGTCATATTTTTTGATTATTTCCAGAGCATCGTTGAGTGTTGTTGGGTCTTGAACTGTCGGGCCGGAAGCAATTGTTGATAATTCACTGCCGAGAACATCGGAGAAAATAAGACTTGCAACTGTTGCCGGGTATAAATGTTTTGCAAGCTGTCCGCCTTTAACTCTTGATAAATGTTTTCGTATTACATTCATCTCCGAAATTGTTGCACCGCTTAAAAGAAGTGATTTTGAAATTTTAGTTAAGGTTTGAAAATCAATTTTGAATGGTGCCTCAAACATTGCGCTTCCTCCTCCGCAGATAACTACCAAAACCAAATCTTTTTCCGTTAAGTTTGAAATTTTTTCTAAAACATTTTCCGTGAACTCTATGTTTTCCTGCGACGGCAAGGGATGGCTTCCTAGCGTAAAGTTTATTTTTGAGAATTTTTGAAAAACATTATCTATAACGTATCCTGTTGTTAAAAAATCTTTCAAAGTATTTTCAATGATTTTTGAAATCCCTGCCGATCCTTTACCAAACCCTATTAAAAAAACTCTGTTAAATTTTTTTAAATCAAACTCCTGATTTGAAATCTTAAGTTTAGAACCATTTAGGATAAAATTGGTTTCTAACGCTTTTCGGGGCCGTATTGATTCAAGTCCGGATTCTATTATTTTAAGCACTATTTCTCTTTGAGGAGAAGTTGAAAGATTTTTGAAATTTCCAATTAGCGGCATTAAGTTTAGTTTAGTGTCCTTTTAAATATTAGTCAACCGGACCGGGGGTTATTTTTCTTCCGCGTATTCTTTAAGAGGTCCGAGATAATAATCTTTCCATCCCTTATCTATGTCATCATATTCCTTATCCGGAACGTTTTCGTGAACTAATTCAATGTCTGTTGAGTCTCCTTTTTTTTCAAGCTTAAAAGTTGCAATCGAAGGCTCTTTCCACTTGCCTCCATACCACTCTTGAACAAGTTTTTTAAAAACTTCTACCTCGATGTTTGTGCCGTAAATATCTCCTCCCCAAAGAGAAAATTTTGTCCCGATTTTATCATCCATTTTTGCCGGTCCGCCTCCCCAACCATTAATCTCCCGTGCATTAATCAAAGCTTCCCAAACTTTTTCAATAGGAGCATCTATATGATAATCTTGAACAATCGTTTTCATAACCTAATTATGGTCAAACAATTTAGAAAATGCAAACTTGAGGTTAGTTAAAACTAAAAAGCTTTACCCTTGGGAGGAATATTTTCTTTATTTGTGTCAAGTTTTTCTGCAACCCTGGATAATACACGTCTTGCTCTTGAAAAAACACCTTCTTCTGGTGGCACCTTTATTGTCCCTTCCGGCAATCCCGTTGTGGGTTTTATTCTAACTCTAGAAGCGCCGAAATCAATCGTATTATTTTGTTCACCTTCTGCCATATATTTTAATCCTACACCACCAAATTTAAGATATCAATAGCTTTATTCACTTATCGATTTTACAGCTTCTCTGTATTTGCAATAATCACAATCTAAACCCGATTTAGGAAGAACATCGCTTTTCAAACATTCATAAACGTCTTTTATTGCTTTTTCTATCCATGAATCGTCACCTTTATAAGGAAGTATTTTTATGTCAAATTCAAGTTTTGCATCAAACCTATCTATATCCGTTTTTCCGTTGCAATAGACAAAATAACCTGTATCGGAAACTTTATAGCCGTTTTTCTTAAACAGCCACTGATAAATTTCCATCTGCCTTTTGTATCCGATTTGCCAATCCGCGTCCAAACTTACCTCTTCCTCTTTGGAAGTTGCTTTATAATCAACTATTATAAATTCGCCTTCGGGATTTATCCAAACATCGTCAACCCCACCCGTTATAAAGAGATTTGTATCTTTATCCAAATATGTTATTCCGCCTTTCAACGCATCACGCCACTGATTAAGTTTTTCGTGTTTTAAAGGAATTGCATTAATA